>JACQUE010000156.1 GCA_016210425.1 Chloroflexota bacterium
CAGCAAGACGGGCCCCCATTGTCTGCCCTTCGGCCAAGCTGTTGCCAGCAAGAGCACGAGGAATCCGGCGCCCGCGCCGGCCGCCCAGGCCGCAGCGATGCCGGACGAGGGTATGGTGAGCTTCTGCCTGGTTACCCAAATGGCTACGAAGGCAGCCAGGGCCAGCGCCAGGACCGGCGGCAGGATGCGCACCATAGGCTTCCAGCGGTGAGTGCCCGATAGCCAACCCCGCTCCTCCAGCGCGCTCAGTCCCAGTCCAGCCAGGACCGATACCCCGAAGCTGTAGAGGTAGAGCCAGCGCGCGGGCACCCGGAACCTATCGAAGCCGGGCACGTGGCGGTAGGCGAGCTCATAGAGCGGCGTGAATTTCCCCATGGCCAGCAGCAGCCCAGCCACGACTAGGACGAGGCACAACAGCGTGTAAGGGTGCCGCCGCCTCACGACGAGGGCCACCAGCACTAGAAAGAGCGCTACAGCCCCAACGTAGGCGACGTACTCGCTGAAGGGGTTGCTGGTGAATCCGGGCAGGAGCGCGCGCAGGAGGTCGGGGGGTGGCAGCGAGAACGAAGTGGCCCCCGTATAGCCGAGACCTCCACCACGGATGGACCACCGGCTGAGCTCAAGAGAGGGCAGGAGTTGAATCGCTGCCAGCCCCAGGCCAAGTCCGACCCCAAACCCGAATAACAGGAGCGCGCCAACGGCACCCAGCAGGGTCTGCCTCAGAGGTAGGGGGCGCTGAAAAGCCCTCCGCCCGATAACGAAGACTACGAAGAGCCCCAGGGCCACGAGGCTCAGGTAAAGCTGCTGGGGCCCGCCGGCCAGGGCCTGGAGCGTCACCACCAGGGCCATCGCCAGCGCAAGGCGGAGGCTCCGCCGGCGGTAGGCCTGCTCGAAGCACAGGAGAAGAAGCGGCAGCCAGACGGAGACCGTAATCTGGTTGAGGTGGCCGACCTGGGCCGTAAGAAAACCGCTGAACATGAAGGCCAACGCAGCCAGGAAGCTGCCCGCTCTGCCAAGGCCAACCGACAGCCGGGTGAAGGCGTACATGCCGGCGCCGGCCAGGAAGATGTGGAGGACGATGGATAGGCCGGCGGCCTGAGGCGCGCCCATGTAGCTTGTAAGGACGTTTATCGGATAGAGGACGGCGGTCTGAATATTGGCGAAAAAGGGTACTCCAAAAAAGAGGTAAGGGTTCCAGAGAGGGATATGGCCACTTCTCAACGAGGCGGCCGTGAAGTCCTTGTAGGGATAGGTGTAGGTGAAAAGATCGTAGCTGGTGAGGATTCGGCGGGCGAAGACCAACTCCCAATAGAAGAGAAGCGTCAGAGCCAGAAGCGCGACGCCAGCCCCCAGGTCAAGCCAGAGCCCTCTCCTGGAGCCATCTACCGGCTCAAGTGTTCCAAACCATCCAACTACCGTGTTGTCCCTCAGCGGAGCATCGCGCTGATGGCGAGGCTTCGGACCTTAGGAGGGCTCCTCTTAGCCTGCCTTCTGCTCCTTGAGCACTGGCGGCTCTGTCACAAAGCGCGCCAACTCGTTGCCCCAGGTGTAGTCGATGAGGAAGACGGGTTCGAAGTCTTTGAACTTAGCGTAGTGCTTCTGCCCATCGGCGCTCTTCTCGCCGATGTCGATGTCGAACTCAGTCCCATCGTCCAGGCCCACCGTCAGGCTGATCTGCGGCGGGTCCAGCCCATACTCCTTCAGGTCTCTGGCCTCCTCCTGGAATGGCGAGTCCAGCATCCTCTTCGACATGGGCCCCGACACCAGCAACCGGATGCCGTTCACGCGCCCCAGGTCGACCTGCCCGATGGAGGGGTCCGTGAAGCTCCAGTCGGCGTCTCCCTGCCCGCGCACGATCTCCTGGGTCTTGCCCTGGTACTGGACCTTTATCTTGTTAATGGAGTCGAAGTCTACGCCGTAGAACTGGGGTGGTCCCGGCGGGCCAAGCTCCGGCGGCCTATTTAGCCACCAGTACAGGAAGCCACCCACGACTACAGCTAGAACGACCAGAAGCGCTGTTGTCTTATAACTCACTCGCTATATCACCGCGGCCTATGGCCGCCTCCGTTTCGCTATCTGTGCCGCCACCAGGCGACTCCGCCAGCCAGGGCCACCAGCAGCGGCAGCATGACCAGACTCGAGTAGAAGATCAGGTTCTTCTGCTGCTTTGAGACTACCAACTGGCGATACTCCAGCGGCTTGGGCCGGATGGAGATCAGTTCCTCATCCTCAGCCAGCCAGTTGAGCGTGTTAAGGAAGAGGTCACCGTTGCTGAGCGTGTAGAAGAGGTCGTTGGCGGCGAAATCTGAGTCGCCGTAGGCAACGATCCTTGTGATCTTGGGTGTCGCCTCCGTTTGGTTCGCTTTAGCCGCCTCGATGGACTTGGGCGAAATGGCCATCATGGCCGTGCCCAGGAAGAGGGGCCCCTTCTTGTCTGTGGCCTCGTTGAACTTCTTGTCGCTAGTGTCACCCTGCTTGAGCCAACTGTCAGCACTGGATGCCAGCAACGGGTAGACCTGCCCCGTCTCCGGCACCTTGTCAGCTTGGGAGAGGCTAACCGCTTCAGGAAAGTAGACAGCCTGGATCTGGGATGTTATCGGGACGCCGGGCGCGAAGGCACTGATCACCGGACCGGTCACATCGCCGCCGGCGTTCAGCGGGTCCATCACCAGCCCGTTCTCCACCTTGATCCCCCACTTGCCCAGCATGTCGACGACGTCAGGAGGCGTGTTCGGGTCGACAAGCGCAAGGAGCTTGCCGCCGTCGTTCAGGTAGTCGGTGAGCGCGACCCGTTCATCGGGCAAGAGGGGCTTCTTTGGGCTGGCCAGTACCACTACCGTGGCATCGGCGGGCACAGCCGCCTTGCCGCCGGCCGGTACCGAGGCTTGCTGCTTCGAGGTATCGGTCGATTGGCTTGCTGTCTGCTCCTGCGTTGACTGGCCGGCTGCGGCGCTCGCCAGCAGAAGGGGTTTCACCAGGTAGTTGTCCCCTTCGATCCCCTGCCTGGCCAGCACGTAGCCGCTTGCGGCCCCGCTATCGATGTCGCGCTCGCCGTGGCCGGTCAGGAAGTAGATCGACTTCTGTTTGGTGCCGGTCACCACCAGGATAGCCGTCGTGAAGTCCTGCTCCGTGAAAAAGGCAGGGGTACCTGACTCGTCGTACCGTGGCTCCAGCTTCTGGCGCCGGTCGCCGCTCTCGAAGACGATGGTCCCGCTTTCCGCGACCTCGTACTGCACCGCCTGGGCCCGCTCGCGATCCATGTCTATGTTGTCGTAGCTGAACTTCTTGGTCTTAAAGGCGTACTCGCGAAGGGTATTAGCCGCCTTGCCACGGATGATGTCCATGATGGGGTCGCCCGGCGAGTAGAAGATGTGAGCCTTGACCGGAGCGTTCATGTTCGAGAGGATCTTATTGGTCTGGCGTGAGAGCGAGAATTGGGCCGAGGCCGTCAAATCGAAGCGACGGTAGCTCTGCCTCCCCAGGTAGTTCCCGATGATAACGATGGCTAAGAAAGCGGCTATCATCAGGATCGTATTCACGCCGTAGCGCCCGCGCCGTCCCGTGACCGCGTGCACGATCCGGTTAAAGGCGCCCAGGATGTATATCAGGAAGAGGATGGCTCCCGTATACATCAGGGTAGTGGCCTCTCCCTTCAGATCGGGCAGAAGCAGCCGCAGCAGCACCGAGGCCAACAGCAGCGCAAGCCCTAGGACTGCCACCACGAAGGCCAGCGTGCTCAGTGCGTCGTAAACGGTCCGGATCTTGCCCAGGGGAAGCAGCGCCTTGCCGATTCGCCCCAGCGTCTTCAACGGTCCTCCGTTAGGTTTCATCAGCGCCACCTCCTGGTCTCAAGGGAGCGCGTCGTGAGGAAGAGGGCCGTGACGATCATGCTCACGAAATAGATGATGTCCCTCGTGTCGATCAACCCGAAGCGCGAGTCCCGCAAGTGCTCCGACAGGGATAGGTAGTTGAGAATGCTGCCGGTCGTACCACCCACGGCGTCACCGGCGCTCCCGATAAACCAGAGGCCCAGCAGTATGCCCGCTGCCAAGACCCAGGAGACGATCTGGTTGCCGCTAAACGACGACGTGAGGAGCCCCACGGACAGCCAGGCGCCTCCGGCCAGCAGGAAGATGACGTAACCGCTCCAGATGGGTCCGGGGTCCGGGTCGCCGAAGAGGAAGAGGATGAGAGGGTAGTAGAGGGTGAGGACCAGCATCGCCAGGAAGACAGCAACGCTGCTCAGAAACTTGCCCAGTACCACCTCCACGTCTCGCACCGGAGCCGTAAGCAGTAGCTCAATCGTCCCCAGCGACTGCTCTTCAGCGAGGAGCCGCATCGTCAGCGCCGGCGAGACCAG
>JACQUE010000157.1 GCA_016210425.1 Chloroflexota bacterium
ATCTCTGCCATGACGGCGTTCACTCTGCCCGGCAAGATGGAGGACCCGGGTTTCACCGCCGTCAGCCTAATCTCGGCCATTCCCGTCCGTTGCCCTGAGCTCATGCGGCGAAGGTAATTGGCGATGCGGCTGAGCTCCAGGGCCAGCGTCCGCAGCGATCCGGAGAAGTGGGCGAAGTCGCCCATGCTACGCGTTATCTCGATGTAATCGTCGGGCTTGCGCAGCGGCAGCCCCGTCAGCTCACGCAGCCCCTCGATAACCAGGTCCCTGTATTCGGGCTCCGCGTTGAGGCCCGTGCCGATGGCAGTGGCACCGATGTTGAGCTGGCCCAGGAGCTCGGCCGCCGATTGGATGTCCCGCGTTCGCTGGCGTATGGTGGCCACATAAGCGGCGAAGACCTGTCCGAGACGGATGGGCACGGCGTCCTGCAGGTGCGTCCGCCCCGGCTTCAGGATCTCGTCGAACTCGCGCGCCTTCTGCTCGAAGGCCTCAGCCAGGCCGTCGAGGGATTGGAGAAGCGCGGGCAGCATGAAGAGGGCGGCTAGGCGAATGGACGTGGGGATGACATCGTTGCTGGACTGGGCCATGTTGACATGGTCGTTCGGGTGGACGCGGCGGTAGGTTCCCTTAGGCTCACCCAGCAACTCACTGGCGCGATTGGCCAGCACCTCGTTGGCGTTCATGTTGTGGGAAGTGCCTGCTCCCGCCTGGAAGGCGTCCACAACGAACTGGTCGCGCAGGCCGCCCGCCAGTACCTCATCGGCTGCGCGCGCAATAGCCTCGCCGACGGTGCGGTCCAATCTGCCCGTCGCCATGTTGGCTTGAGCCGCCGCCTTCTTCACCATGACCGTAGCCCGCACCCACTCCGGATGGGGCCGCATGCCGCTGATAGGGAAGTTGGCGACGGCACGCGCCGTCTGTACCCCGTAGTAGGCATCGCGGGGGACGGCCATCTCGCCCAAGGGATCGTGCTCCAGCCGCGTTTCGCCTTGCCCGATCATAGCATTCACCTCGCACATCGCTTTCCTATGTATTATCTCACAAGCTGATAGATGATGAACGGCGGAGCAAACATGGTAGAATCAGGATATCAAGCCGAAGATGACGAAGAGGAGGTAGAGGAGATGATCAGGTTGAACGGGGTAAACCATCTGGCGATGGCGACGGGGGATATGGACCAGACTATCCGCTTCTGGCGGGACCTGCTTGGCATGAGGCTGGTGGCGGGCCTGGGACAGCCGGGATACCGCCACTACTTCTTCCAGATATCCGACTATGACCTCCTGGCCTTCTTCGAGTGGCCGGGTGTGAAGTCGGTGGAGCACAAGATACACGGCAAGCCGGTACGAGGCCCCTTCATCTTCGACCATGTGTCGTTCGGGGTCGAGGCCGAGGACGATCTCTGGGAGCTCAAGGACAAGCTGGAAGCCGCCGGCTTCAACGTCTCCGACGTCGTAGACCACGGCTTCATCCACTCCATCTACACCTACGACCCCAACGGCATGCCCATCGAGTTTTCCCACAACGTCCCCGGCCTTGACATGCGCAAGGAGCCACAGATGCGCGACGCGGCCCCCTCCTCCGTGACCCAGGAGGGCCCCGAGCCGCAGTGGGAGAAGTGGCCGCAGGTGACGCGTCCTACACCGTCCGAGGAGCGGGTGGTCTACCCGGGCGCCGGCAGCGAGCTCTTCCACGGCAAGGGGAGTCGAAAAAAGGCCTCAGCATAACGGAGCCGAGCAGGAGGCACTATGGACTGGCGGAATCTGATCCGGGACAAGCTGGTGAGCGCCGACGAGGCGGTCAAGGTGGTGAAATCCGGCGACAGGGTCGTCGTGCCGGTGACGGGCGAGCCGCTGGCGGTGGGCATGGCCCTCTGCGCTCGCCGCGACGAGCTGCGGGACGTGCAGCTCTTCACCACCGGCGCCAACTTCGAGTTCCCCTGGTTCTCCGCTGAGTGGGAGGATGCCTTCCAGATCAGCCTCGACGCCTGGATCGGCCCCTTCGCCAGGCCCGCCGCCCACGAGCGCCGCGCCGACTTCTCGCCTCGCCTCTGGTCCTTCTTCCACAAGGCCGAGGACGAGCAGCGCCCGCGCATCCGCGGCACGGACGTCCTCCTCATTGTCCTGTCCCCACCCAACAGGCACGGCTTTTGCAGCTTTGGGCGAGCCGTCTGGCATAAGAAGGATCTGGCGCGACGGGCTAAGATCGTCGTCGCCGAGATCGACGAGGACTATATGTGGACCTACGGAGAGAACTTCATCCACATCTCCGAGGTCGATCTCTTCGTGGAGGCGCCGCCCAGGGAGCGCCGCGAGCGACCCAGCATCTTCCTGGAAAGGCCGCCGGAAACGGAGGCCATCGCGGGCTTTGTCTCGGAGTTGGTGAGAGACGGGGACACGATTCAGATCGGGCAGGGCTCCGTGTCGGCGGGCATCGTTCGCTGCGGGGCCTTCGACGGCAAGAACGACCTCGGGTGGCACTCGGAGACGACGCCGGCCGGCGTCGTCGGCCTCGTGAAGAAGGGCATCTTCACCAGCCGCTACAAGACGCACCACAAGGGCAAGATGGTGGCCTCGGCCTTCCGAGGCGAGGACCCGGAGGAGGCGGCCTACGTCGACAGTAACCCGATGTGGGAGCTCTACGGCCTCACCTACGTCAACGA
>JACQUE010000167.1 GCA_016210425.1 Chloroflexota bacterium
CGGTCGAAGTTCATACCCTCGACGTACTCCGTCTCGAAGCGGAGCCCCTTGCCTTCCTCTACCGTGACCACGCCGTCCTTACCGACCTTCTCCATGACCTCAGCGATGAGCTCGCCGATCTCAGGGTCGGCAGCGGAGATCGAGGCCACCTGCGCGATCTGCTGCCTGCCGGTGACAGGGGTAGCCAGCTTGCGCAGCTCCTCGATGATAGCAGCGACGCCCTTCTCGATGCCGCGCTTCAGCATCATGGGGTTGGCGCCGGCCGCGACGTTCTTGAGGCCTTCGGTGACGATGGCCTGGGCCAGAACGGTAGCCGTGGTCGTGCCGTCACCGGCGACATCATTGGTCTTGGAGGCTACCTCCTTGGCGAGCTGGGCCCCGATGTTCTGGAACGGGTCCTCGAGATCGATCTCCTTGGCGATGGTCACGCCGTCATTAGTAATAGTCGGCGATCCCCACTTCTTCTCCAGCACGACGTTGCGCCCCTTCGGACCCAGCGTAATCCTCACTGCATCAGCCAGGGCGTCGATGCCGGCCTTGAGCGCCTTACGCGCATCTTCATCGAAAATTATCTCTTTTGCCATCCTATCCCTCCTGTTCGATTGTAGTTGTATTGTTGCGGGCGGCTAGCCAATCTTCGCCAGCACGTTGCTCTCGCTGAGGATGAGGACTTCCTCTCCGTCCAGCTTCCACTCGGTGCCGGTGTACTTGGCGTAGATCACCCGGTCGCCCCTGGCGATGTCCATGGGGATGCGCTTGCCATCCTCACCCAGTCGCCCCGGCCCAACCGCGATGACCTCGCCCTCCTGGGGCTTCTCCTTCACGGTGTCCGGAATGACGATACCGCCCCGCGTGATCTCCTCCTTCACAACGGGCTTTACTACGATCCTGTCCCCGAGCGGCTTCAGCTCTGTTGCCATATTCCCTACTCCCTTCTTGGAAATGTTTTTGCTCCGTGGGGGCTTCGCCTCCGGCGGGCCTTCATGGAGAAGGACTTACTGCCACTGAATTGTATCAGGGGTTGGAACTATGCCCTTGCTACGGGCCAGGTCCCGAATAGCCAGGATGCCTAGGTTGGGGTCATCGGCGAGGCGCACCCACTCCGTTTCTGGAGGAGCCAGGGGAGGAGCGCTAACTCGCATGGCCTTCCCCGTCTTCTTGTTGACGTATACGCCAAGCTTTGATCCGCTCATCACCATCCCTCGCTGCTCGTTCTCGCTGTCGGTGATTCTTAGCACTCGCATGATGCGAGTGCTAATGAAAATTTAACGGCTGAGGCTCCAAGTTGCAAACAGGCATAGACGGGCTTGAAGCGAGCACACATCATCTAGCACGACTAGACAAGGTGTTTCCCCTTGCTAGTGGCTAAAAGGAGGCCTTTTCCCCGTTATTAGAGGATGATGCCTTCTAGACAGGTCTGAATAGCCGGTTACGCGAATAATGATTTGACGCGGTTGAGGAGAACAGCACGATTGGGAAGCCCGCTGCGAGCCCCAGGCTTTGTCAGCATGAAGCTAGCCTCCGTATGACCGAGCCTGCCGCATTCGACCGGTCCCTTGCCCTCAAGGTAGCCGAAGAGGAACCCCGCAGCGAAGGCATCCCCCGCGCCAGTGGCCTCCAGCCGCCCCCTCCGAGCGATCGAGGCCTCCACCAGGTAGCAGCCATCCGGTCTACCAACCAGCGCCACAATACGGACATCGCGCCCGTGTCCAGGGGGAACCGGCGCGCGCACGACCTCCATGTCTGGCGCCTCGCCCAGTCGCTCGTCCCCGACAAGAGGCAGGCCTGCCCCCAACGTGACCACGACGCTGCCCGCTCCAGCCTCCAGGCAGCGAGCGATACCCGGCAGCAGCCTCTCCCCTGTCAGTCGCCCCAGCTCATCGCCGTTCATGAAGACAACGCTGGCCCGGCGCAGGAAAGGCTGCAACCACTGCCATCCCTTCACAACGTACAACAAGCCGGGCGCGAAAGAGAGTGCTGCCTGCTGCGGAAGCGCATCGAGAAGCTCGCGCTGAAGCGCTTGCTGCCCCTCTCCGAGAAATGAAGACATGTGGACCAGGCGACAGCGGCCAATGACGGCCATGTCGACGTCCGACGCTGTGAGGAGGCTGTTGGCGCCGGGGAAGATGTACAGCGAGCGGCTGCCCTGGCGGTCGGAGATGGCAAGGGCGATGCCCGTTCGGGCCTTCCTCTTGACGCAGATGCCGCTGGTATCCGTGCCGGCGCGGGTGAATGAGCGCAGCAGCAGCCGGCCTTCAGGGTCATCGCCGACGGCGCCGAAGAAACCGGTGGACATCCCCAGCCTGGCGAGGGCGTAGATGGTGTTGGCCGCCGAGCCGCCGGGGTACTCGCCGAAGTCGTCGCCGAACGACTCGCCGTCCTGGAGCAGGCTCGCCACCCTGTAGAGGCGGTCGACGTTCAGAGCCCCCAGGCCCACAGCATCCAACTCGGTTCCTCCATCCGGGCCCTTAGCCGAGATTTCCAGCCTCCTCCCTGACAAGCCGCCTTATCTTCGCATGTATGGGCAGCGCCCGGCTCATGGCACCCTCCCGGCGTCCTGCAAGCCACTGAAAATGGGCGCGCTGCCCGGAGCCGCCGCATGCTTCCAGTGCATTCACCTTCTCCTCGAGGCCTCGCCTGCCGCCCTCGGCCCAGCTTTCCCAGACAAGCTCCAGGTCGTTGAGGTGCGTCGAGGCCAGGCTCATGGTGGCTTCTGAGAGGGCATACGCGTTGGCGTTGAAGGCCACGGAGACGCCGCCCGCCTCATCGACGGCCCGCAGCATGTCGCGATCGGTGATGCTATCCCCGATGACGAGCATGCTGTCCAGCGGGATGGAATGGCACTCGGAGAAGGCCTTCAGCGCCAGAACCTTCCTCTGCCCGCCAATGGGACGGAGGCCGTAAGTTATCTCACCCAAGGGCGTGCCCGCCAGCTCATCCCAGAAGAAGCGGTCAAGACGCTCCTTCAGAAGCGCTTCCCGCTCCGATCCCGAAGCTGTCGCCGAAGCCAGAGATAATATCTGTACCTCCACGCGGCGAACCCCCTCCAGGTCCGCGGCACCCACCTTACTCGCGAAGGAATCCAGGGGCAGGCCTGTGCAGGCGACGTTGACCCTGGGAACGCCGGCCCTATCGGTAATGGAGTACGCATGCTGCTCGTAGCTGGTGGTGATGCAGCAGGTGGTCACACCCCGCTCGTGGAGGTAGCGGACGAAACTATCGGCCCGAGAAACCAGGGTGCACTCCCTGGCAACCGAAGCTATGGCTTCCTCGCTGATCCGGTGCAGGATAAGCGAAGGAATGATGAGCGCCAAGGTATCGCCGGGCTGGTAGTCGTCGAGGCGGGCCTTGGCATCAGCCTTAGTGGGCTCGCAGCGGCGCTCGGGCTCCAGCACAAGGATATCGTCGTAGCGGCTAATTACCTGGAAGATATCCTGGCCCCTAGGGATCGCTCGCATCACCTGGAAGGCGTTGTCCTGCGGGGAGAGAGGTCCCTCTAGGTCGAAGCACACGAAACGGCGCCGGCTTTCGTTCTTCATCCTGGGAGCACCCTCACAGCGCCGCTATATCCCCTTGGAGCCGAGGCCAAAGAAGTCAAGGTACTTGTAGAAGTAGATGTTGACGCTCTTGAAGTCGCCCTTCACCAGCAGCAGCGTGCCGGCCGCGATGAGGATGACCGCCGAGATCAGGGATATCTGGGGCATGATGACATTCAATCGCCTGAGATGCTTCCCGATGGATCCGAAGGCCGCGCCCGCTGCCAGGAAGGGCATCGCCAGGCCCAGGGAGTAGGCGACGAGCAGGTAGATCGCCTGAGTAACGGTACCCGCATCAAAGCCCAGGTTCAAGATGAGGCTCAAGATGGGGCCGACGCAGGGCGTCCAGCTAAAAGCGAAGGCCGTGCCGATGACGAAGGAACGAGAGTAGCTGATCTTGGAGCTCGTGTTGGGATTGAACTGCGCCGAGCGGTAAAGGAACGGTATGCGGATGAGCCCGCTCATGTGCAGGCCGAGGATTATGACGATGACGCCGCCGATGCGCGTTAGGATCCTGGTCTTCTCCTGCAGCGCGAAGCCAATCCAGCCGACAAGAGCCCCAACGGCAACGAATATCACGGTGAAGCCCAACACGAAGAAGAGCGAATGGAAGAAGGGCGTGGAGCTCTGCTTCTCTGGGTCGGCGCTGTAGGAGCCGCTGAGGTTAGCGAAGTAGACGGGCAGCAGCGGCAGGCAGCAGGGCGACACGAAGGATAGTATGCCCGCGCCAAAGGCGATGAAGATGAACGCCGGGCTGGAGGCGTTGCCCGCCGTCGCGCTCCCGCGCAGCAGCAGCGCGATGACAGCCCCCACGGCCGACAACAGCAGCAACATCATCAGCGCCACACGGAGTCCCTGCTCCGCCCGCGCCACTTTCTTTTCCCGGACCTCGGTCTCCATATCTCCTACTCTCCACGCGACGCCAACCTCACGCTAAGGCCTCGCGGACCGCCTCCTCGGTGATCGGGTAGCGCAGCTCCTTCTCTCCGTTGATTATCAGCACGGGTATCGCATTCTTGTACTTGGCGTAGAACTCGTTATTCAGCGTTATGTCTACTTCAGTCCAGCTCAGCTCCATCTCCCTCCGCAACCCCCGCAAGATATTCCGCACGCCGTCACACAGGGGACAGTATTCTTTCTTAAGCAGCAGAACCCGATGTCTGCTCCTATTCATCAACCCCTCCGGGCGAACCGCCGGACCGGTCTCTCAGGCGTCGCCCTCGCCTTCAAGAGAACCAAAGCCCACATGATAGCTGAGCCCCCCAGCATCAGGAGAGCAACAAACTGAGATTGAGTGATATCACCCAGAAGAGCCGTCGAGTCGGCGCGCAGGAAGGAGAGGAGAAACCGGGCCAGGGCATACGCCGAAAGATACAGGAGGAAGAGGGAACCCGCCGGTTTAAGCCTGCCACGCCCCATCAGCAGAAGCCCCAACAAGAGCAAGTCGGCGAGTATCTCGTAGGCGGCGACGGGATGCGAGGCGTAAGGCAGCCGCCCCAAGCTAGCGGGATGGCTGTAAATAACGCCCCAAGGCAGGTTCGTGACAAGGCCAGACTGATCACCGCTGAACACATCTCCTAGCCTGCCCACCACTTGGCCCAATAGCAGCCCGGGAGCCGCCGCATCCGCCAGCTTGCCGAAAGGCGTACGCGAGACCGTGGCGAATATGCCTACCGCCACTAAGCCCCCCAATATACCCCCCAACAGGGAAAGCCCGCCCTCTTGCAGGGCAAACATCTGGTCAGGTCTGTTGCTGTAGTAGCTGAATTGATCGATGACATGGAGGAGACGGGCGCCGATGATCCCTGCCGGTATCGCCCAGAGCGCCGCTGAGTAAACGGCGTCTCCCGAGAGGTTAGACTTGCGGGCCAGCCGAGCGGCGGTAGCGACTCCAATGATGATGCCCGCTGCGGAGAAGAGGCCATGCCAGGTGATGGTCAAAGACCCAGACTTCCAGACGACCGGATCAATGCCGATCTCAATCACTCGGTAGCCTCCATCCCACCTCCTGTTTCCCCTTCTTACACCTCAACACCGCCATATTCTATCACGACACAAAGACGTAAGTCAGTAGGCAAAACACTCAACGGAGAGCACAACCAGAGGAAGTGATCTTGAGCATGAAGCGGGTCAGGAGGACCTTACGGCTAGAGATACCTCTGTCCCGGGGTCGACCAGGGTGCCACCACCGGGTGTGGTGCTCAACACGCACCCGACGCAGATGTCTTTGGGCGCCCATGGTACATCGCTCAGCTTCTGGTAGTTGGTGAAGGGGTTTACCTTGAGGCCGGCCGCCTGCAGCCGCTGCTTGGCGTCGGGCTCCGGCAGGCGCACGACATCGGGCACCGCCACCTTCTTAGTGACCGAGTTAACGGTCAGCACGACCATCTGCCCGGCGCGAAGCTGGCTTCCGGCGGGCGGGCTCTGGGCCAGGACCTGGTTGGCCGGCGCCCCATCCTGCGTCGCGTCGGACCGCTGCACCTGCAGGCCAAGGCTCTGCAGCGCCGCCCGTGCCTGCTCGTAATCCTGCCCAACGACGAAGGGTACAACGACAGCGGGGACTGCGGTGTTGCTAGGCGTGACTGTAGATGCCGGCGTTGATGTGCTGCTAGCCGTCGCCGTGCCGCTTGCTGTCGCCGAAGCCGTCGAGCTACCCGTGGAGCCTGGCGTACTCGACGAGGGGGCGGTCACAGTAGCCGTAGCCGGCGACGTTGCCGTGGAGCCGGGCTTAGAGGCTGTAGCGGTAGCCGTGCCGCCAGGCGTTAATATGCCCGTAGGCGATGTCGCGTTGGGCGAAGGGCCCGGCGTCGGGGTGGTCGTTGGCACCTGCACCACAAGCTCTCCCCCCTCTTTCCCGGAGAGGATGCCCCCCCTATACAGGAAGAACCCGATGGATGCCACCGCGGCAAGGAATAGGACGATGACGGCCCAGGTAGCTACGGGCCTGGATGGCCTTCCGAGAGCGGGAGGCGGCGGCAGGCCACTGGTGCCTCTCGAGAAGCGCTCCGGATAGAGGGCTAGGACGCTTTCAACTTCGAGTCCCAGGTGCTGCGCGTAAAGCCGAACGAAGCCCCTCACGTAAACGGGAGAGGGCAGCTTCCCGTAGTCCTCTGCCTCCAGCGCAGCCAGGTATCTCTTGCCGATCCGGGTGGCCTTCTCCACCTCTTCCAGCGAGTATCCTTGCTGCTCTCGAGCCTCTCTCAGTATCTGTCCCAGACTCGCCATTGGAGGCCCTTCCCAAAAGTCTTACGACCGGAATATAATTGCTCCATAGAAAAGTGTCAAGTTGACCCCTTCCGGCCCTCTCGAGGGCATGAACTCCTGCATTAAGAGTCGCCCTATGCTATAATACCGCCCCGGACGTGCCTTTACATGAAGAATCGATGACAGAGATACGCAGGCGGCGAGAAAGTCTTGCCCAAAAAGTCCTGGCTCTCCCTCATGGGAGGCTGATTGCCTTCGGCCTGGGGGCCGTGGCCGTCATCGCCTGGATCTACCTAGGCCTTCTCCTTTTATCAGCGCTCACCCGCTTGATCGCCTCCCTCATGGGCTGGAACATCCAGTTTCCCGTGGTGCCCGCGAAGCTCCTGCCAGGCGTCGTCAGCCAGAGCCAGCCATCCTCCCAGATCGCAAGAATCGCAAAAGAGGCACGCATTAATATCCTCGTGATGGGTCTGGATACCCGCCCCGACGAGAAAGGGGCGCCAACCCGCACCGACACCATGCTCATCTTCACCCTGGATGCCCACTCTAAAACAGCCGGCCTCCTTAGCATCCCCCGCGACTTATGGGTTGACATCCCGGTGAGCGACAAAAATGTCATAAAGGACCGCATCAACGCCGCCAATGTCTATGGCGAGATCGACGACTACCCGGGCGGCGGGCCGGCCCTGGCCATGGCTACGATCGAAAAGAACATCGGCGTCCATATCGACTACTACCTCATGATTGACTTCGATGGGTTTAAGGGCATCATCGACACCCTAGGCGGGGTGACAGTGACCCTCGACGAGCCGCTCATCGATAACGAGTATCCCACCCCCGATTACGGCACTATGCGCATCTATCTGCCGGCGGGGACCCAAAAGCTCAATGGAGAGAAGGCCCTGTGGTATGCCCGCTCCCGGCATCAGGATTCGGACTTCGGCCGCATGAAGCACCAGCAGAACCTTCTAATGGCCATTCGCAAGGACGCGCTGCGGATCGGGATAATACCCAAGCTGCCGCAGCTTTACAGCAAGATGCGGAGCACCTTCAAGACCGACCTTTCAATAGCTGAGATCACCGAGCTGGCAAGGCTGACTAAGGACATAGACAGCGAGAACATCGTTGGAGAGACCCTGGGCACTGACTATGTGGATGGCTTCGTGACATCCGAGGGAGCTGACGTGCTGGCGCCGCGGAAGGAGAAGATCCGCGAGCTAGTGCGGGGGATGTTCTACGACAGCCAGCTACGGGAAGAGGGGGCCACGGTCCAGGTGCTCAACGGCACACCATCCTCACCGCTAGCGGCAAAGGTGGCGGAGTACCTCATCAACCAAGGCCTCACCAAAGTAACCTACGGGAACATAGCAGGGACGTACGACAAGCAGGAGACGATGATCATCGACTACACCGGCAAGGAGTACACCGCCTGGTTCATCTCAGATGTCCTGAAGCTGTCGGATGCAAAGATCGAGCGGCGGGAGGACCCGACAGCCGACGTCGACCTGCGGGTCATCCTGGGCAAAGAGGCTACCTTTCCCAAGGAAGCAGCAAAGAGTGGCTCGTAGCCCCGGGCCCACTACGGGATCACCAGTATCTTCAGCCCCTCAAGAGCCAGCCGGCTCTCGTATGCTTTGTCAGCCTGACTAAGCGGGAAGCGGTGGGTGATCACCCGCTCCGCCTTAGGCAGCGTCCGCAGAATGTGCACCATCCGCAGGTAGTAGTCCGTGGGGGCGTTCTGCGTGCCGGTCACGAAGAGCTCATTGTAGTGGATCAGGTTGGGGTCGAGGTTGGTGGCGGAGTTGGGCGGGAAGCCTCCGAAGAGATTAACGAAGCCCTGCTTGCGCGTCGCCTTCAGGCACTGCGTAATGGCGTCCGGATTCCCCACCGACAGTATCGCGGCATCGGCCCCCTTGCCGCCCGTGGCCTGCATCACCACTTCTGTCACGTCTTGCCGCTTGGGGTTCACCACCGCCGTCGCGCCCAGCGCCTTGGCGTGCTCCAGCCTGGCGTCAACGAAGTCGCTCAGGATGGTGATCGTCAGGCCCATCGCCTGGGCCAAAAGCAGGTGCATGATGCCCATCGGACCGGCCCCGATGACAAAGATGGAGCCGCCGGGTCGCACCTGGCAGACCTCCATAGAGTGCAGCGTGCAGGAGAAGGGCTCGGTCAGGCTAGCCAGCTCGAAGGGGACGTCGTCGGGCAACTTGATGACGTGGCCCTGGTCCACCAGGCCGGCGGAGACGAGGACGTACTCGGCCATGCCGCCGTTCTCATCGTAGCCCAGCGTCAGCCGGTGCACGCACCGGTTGCGTTTGCCCTTGATGCAGAACTCGCAGCGGTCGCAGGCCCAGACCGGGCAGAGCGTTACGCGGTCGCCGAGGGCGATGTCCTCCACGCCGGCCCCCTTCTCCACCACTGTGCCCGCGAACTCGTGCCCGGGAATGACTCCGGGCTTGGCATACTTCTCACCCCTGTAGACCCTCAGGTCCGAGGCGCAGATGGAGGCGGCCACCGTCTTTATGACGATCTCGCCCGGTCCGGCATGGGGGCGAGGCACCTCCTCAACGGCGATGCGCCCAGGGGAGTGGAAGATCAGGGCCTTCATCGTGTCCATCACGTAACCTCCGTCAGCCCACGGCTACAAGTCCTTGTCGATGTCGATGCCCCGGCCCTCAGCCGGCGCATACCCATGCACGGCCAAGTCCCGGACTACATCCAGCACCCGCGCGAC
Organism: Chloroflexota bacterium; assembly: GCA_016210425.1. Taxonomy (GTDB): domain Bacteria; phylum Chloroflexota; class Dehalococcoidia; order JACQUE01; family JACQUE01; genus JACQUE01. The sequence continues at coordinate 9,475 of JACQUE010000167.1, forward strand.
CTCCTCTTCCGTATTGAAGAAGTCAATAGAGAGGCGGACGCCCTCGGGGAAGGCGACCGGCCGCGCCACGACGCTGCCTCGTTCCCATAGCTGGGCGCTGGCGTCACGCCCGCTAACGCCCTGGATGGCGAACGTGACCAGACCCGAGGCC
>JACQUE010000159.1 GCA_016210425.1 Chloroflexota bacterium
GAGGCGCGTGATTGCCGAGACCGGGGCCGGGCAGCACGGCGTGGCCACGGCGACGGTCTGCGCGATGCTGGGGATGGAGTGCGTGATCTACATGGGCGAGGAGGACATACACCGCCAGTCGCTGAACGTCTTCCGCATGAAGCTGCTGGGGGCCGAGGTACGTTCGGTGACGACCGGCACACGCACCCTCAAAGATGCCATCACCGAGGCCCTGCGCGACTGGGTCACAAACGTTGCGACGACCCATTACATGCTGGGCAGCGCCGTCGGGCCGCATCCCTATCCCATGATGGTGAGGGACTTCCAGTCGGTCATCGGAACAGAGGCGCGCAGGCAGATGCTGGAGCAGGCGGGGCGACTACCCGACTACGCCGTCGCCTGCGTGGGTGGAGGCAGCAATGCCATAGGGCTCTTCTATCCCTTCGTGGGTGATGCCTCGGTCAAGCTGGTGGGTGTCGAGGCGGCCGGCCGAGGGCTGGATACGGGCGAGCACGCGGCCAGCCTGTCGAAAGGCCGCCCCGGAGTGCTGCACGGCACAAAGTCCTACCTCCTCCAGGACGATAACGGCCAGATCCTGGACACCCACAGCATCTCGGCGGGGCTCGACTACCCTGGCGTTGGGCCGGAGCACAGCTACTACAAGGAATCGAAGCGCGCCACATATGTCGCTGTGACCGACGAGCAGGCGCTGGAGGGCTTTCAGCTCCTCTGCCGCACCGAGGGCATCATCCCTGCCCTGGAGCCCTCACATGCCCTCTACTACGCCGCCCAGCTCGCCTCAACCCTCACGCCAGAGGAGATCGTGCTCGTTGGCCTGAGCGGTCGTGGGGACAAGGACATGGATACGGTGGCCAGAGCCCTCGGCGTCAGCTTGTAGGACGCCTCTTCCCATCGTTGCCGCCCTCGTGTTAAAGTGGGCGCTAGCGGGCTAATCGCTGAGGAGGTATCCAGTGGACGTCAAGCAGACGCTGAAGTCGTGTCTAGTCTTCGCGGGGCTCTCTGATCAGGAGCTGGACAAGATAGCCCCGCTTTGCCACGTTGAGGAGTACCAGGCGGATACGGCCCTGTTGCGGGAGGGCGAGCGGGCGCGACGCCTCTACATAGTGATGGAAGGCGAGGTCGCCGTAGGCAAGTTCGTCGACGTCGCTTCCGACGAGCCGTTAGCCATAGAGGCCGATATCAGCCATCCGGGGACGCTCGTCGGCTGGTCGGCCTTGGTCGATCCGGAGATCCTCACCGCTTCGGCCAAGTGCGTAACCGACAGCCGTCTGCTGGTCGTCGAAGCGGCGGCGTTGCGCCGCGCCCTTCAGTCGGACCCCCGCATCGGCTTCGAGGTCGTCGGTCGCCTGAACCATCTTCTGTCCCACATGATCCGCAGGATGGGCAGGCGACGCGGCGTGGCTGCCGAAGTGATGAAGGCAGCTGACGAGTAAGAGGTATCTGATGCCCCAGGCTGGACGATCGCGGCCAGTGGAGGCATCTGTGTATGCAAGCAGCCAAAGGGCCCCGGCCTCTTCCGATGAAGAGGGCCGGGGCTTATTCATAGGGCTCAAGTAGGAGAAGAGATGCCCGGCTTGCCGCTGTTCTTCCGGGGACCGCGAGCGCCCTACTACGGATGGGTCATCGTCGCCGTCTGTTTCCTCAACAACTTCATCGTCATCGGCGTGGGCGCCTTTGCCTTCGCGCTAATGATGAAGCCGATGGGAGCGGACCTGGGCTGGACGCGCGGCATGACGACGGGCGCTCTCAGTATGAGGAACGTCCTCGCGGGGCTTATCGGGCCCTTGCTTGGGACACTGCTGGACAGGGTCGGCGCCCGGCCGGTCATGGTAGTGACCGCCCTCACGGGAGGCCTGAGCCTCGCCCTTATTAGCGGCGTGCACTCCCTGTGGCAGTTCTACCTCTTCTACGGAGTCATCGGTGGCATGGGAGGACTCCAGTCCAGCGGCCTGATCACCTCCACCCTCATCGCGAAGTGGTTCATCCGTAAGCGCGGGCGGGCCGTGGCCATCGCCAGCGTTGGGATAAGCCTGAGTGGGGTCTTCATGATCCCCGTCATCCAATGGCTCATCTCCAGCTACGGCTGGCGGACGACCTGGCTCGTCATGGGCATCCTTGTCTGGATCCTGGTCGTTATACCGTCGGGGCTCTTCTTACGTCGCCGGCCGGAAGACCTGGGGCTGCGGCCCGATGGCGATCCTGCACCCGACAGTGAGGAGCACGTCGAGGAGGCCGCCTCGCTGGCGACCCTGCCAAGGCGGCCGGCGAGGATGCCTGTTCGGGAGGAGACGTGGACGCTGCGCCAGGCGCTGCGGACCCGCACCCTGTGGTTCCTCATCGCCGCCCAGAACCTAGCCGGTCTGGGCATGGGCGCCATATACCTGCACGAGGTTGCCTATCTGACCGACATCGGCTTCAGCAGCGCCATCGCCGTCACGGCGCTCACGGTCCACGCGGCGTCGATGAGCGTCGGCACGGTGGCAGGAGGCTTCGTAAGCGAAAGACTGCATGTGCGGATCAATGCGATGATGTCTCTTATAGGGCTTAGCGTTGGTGTCATGCTCCTGATCCTTCTCGGCAACGTGAGAGCAATACCCTTGGTCTTCGTCTTTGCCCCCGTCTACGGCTTCTTTGTCGGTGCGCAATCAGTCGTTAGCTCCCTCATCTGGCCCAACTACTATGGCCGCACCTTCATCGGCACTATCAGCGGCTTCCTGAATCCTCTAAACCTCGTCTCCGCCGCGGGCGGTCCGCTGCTGGCTGCCTTTATCCACGATGTCACGGGGGGCTACCGTCCTGCCTTCTTTATCTACATAGGCTGCTGGCTGGTTGCTTCATTCCTAATGTTCCATGCTAGGCAGCCTAAGAAAGCGGAGCTTCAGAGGATGGCTGTGCCGGAGAGCGCCGGCTAGAGGCTACGGCAGGACGACGACGTCGAAGTCGAAGAGGCGGCGGGATTCTAGGACGGCGTAGCGGTCGGTGAGGGAGGCGAGATAGTCGCAGATCGCCCTTTCTAGGGACTCGGTCTTCTTGGCTGCGGCCAACACAGACTCGGGGAGCTGTCTGGGCTGGCGCCGAAACTCCAGAAAAAGGGTCGTGAGGAGTCGCTTTGCCTTCTCGCTCATCCGCACAACCTCCGTGTGCTGGTAGAGGTTGTGGAACAGGAAGGCCCGCAAGGCATCGATCTTCGGCTGGAGCTCCGTGGAAAAAGCAACGATGTCACTGGGACGCTGTCGGACGGCGGTCGGCGAGCCAAGCCCCTCGCGTCGCAGCGTCAGCTCGGTATTATCGATAACGTCGGCGATGAGGCGGTCAACCAAGTAGCGGGTGGCTGCATGGCGCTGCGTCTCGGCGTCCAGCGCCCCGTATCTGGCCGATATGGCCTCGATGGCCTCCTGCCATAGGGCAACCCCAGCCTTCTCGATTTGTGCTCCAGAAAGCAGCCTCGACCGCAGGCCGTCGTCCAGGTCGTGGCAGCTATAGGCGATGTCATCCGCGATATTGGCGACCTGGGCCTCCAGGCTGGGGCAGGCGCCGTCCGCGAACTCGGGTGATAGGATGGGGCCAGGCACGTGCTTGGCGATGCCCTCGCGCACCTCCCACGATAGGTTCAGCCCGCTGTGGCCTGGGTATCTCAGCTCCAGATCGTCCACTATGCGCAGACTCTGCCGGTTGTGGTCAAAGCCTCCGTGGGCGGCCATGGCCTCGTCCAACGCGGCCTCTCCGGCGTGCCCAAAGGGAGAATGGCCCAGGTCATGCGCCAGGGAGATCGCTTCCGTCAAGTCGGGGTTGGCGCCTAGGGCGCGGGCGATGGATTGAGCGATCTGCGTGGCCTCGATGGTATGGGTGAGGCGGGTTCTGTAATACTCGCCCTCAAAGCTGAGGAATACCTGCGTCTTATATTCAAGGCGGCGGAAGGCGGCAGAATGAATGATGCGATCTCTATCCCGCTGGAATTCGGTGCGGTGTGAGGCAGGCTCCTGAGGAAAGCGGCGCCCCCGTGAGTCGCGGCTGAGGGTCGCATAGGAGGCCAGGGTCCGGCTCTCGTTTTCCTCCTGCGCCTCTCTTGTCACCAGCATCGGCTTTCCTCCTTCCCGCGATTTTACCACGCCCGCGCTGGTCCCCGCCATCCGCGTTCTATCGCCTTCAAATTTTTATTTGAAGAAGGGGCGGTCTGGATGTTAGAATGGAGCTTGATCCTCCCCTTAGCCCCCGGAGAGTGAGGAGGCAAGGAGTTAGACATGGTCCGATCCCTGAAAGTATCCGTCGTTGTCCTGTTGATGACGGCCCTCGTGATCCTATCATTCGGCGTTGGTTATGGAGTTGCCAACAGGACCAGCGGCGACAGCACGGCCACTGCCGAGTTCAAGCATCCGTCCGTCTCCACTCCCCGCAGCGAGGTCACCCAGGGAGTCCCTCCCGAGTTCAGCCTGTTACCTGAGGTCTGGCAGATTCTTAAAGAGGAGTTCGTAAAGCAGGACACCCTTAAGGAACCGGACATAGGTCGCAGTACAATCGACGGCCTCTTGAAGGCCCTGGACGACCCTCACACGTCCTATGTTTCTCCGGACGACTTCAGACTGGAGCGGAGCGCCTTCACTGGAAACTTTGAGGGCATAGGCGCCCAGGTGACAATGGTCGAGGGCCAGCTCACGGTCATAGCTCCAATCGCCGGCTCCCCGGCTCAGGCCGCCGGGATCAAGGCCGGTGATATCATTGCCGCTGTGGATGGGCAGTCCCTGGAGGGCATAAACTTGTCGCAGGCGATTAGTCGCATCCGTGGTCCAAAGGGCACCTCGGTGCGCCTAACCATTATCCACGGTGGTGAGGCCAAGCCGGTGGAGATAACGGTGGTACGTGACATAATCAAGACCGCAAGCGTCTTCGCCAGCCTGCGGCCGGACAAGATTGCCCATATAGGCATTAGCTCCTTCTCCGATTCTACGGATACCGAGATGAGGAAGGCGCTAAAGGATATGAAGGACCAGGGGGCCACCGGTATCGTCCTGGACCTTCGCAACAATCCGGGTGGCCTGCTGGATACCACCGTTCAGGTAGCCAGCGAGTTCCTATCAGGCGGCATCGTCCTTTATGAGGAGGACCGCGACGGTAACCGACAGCCGGCCAAGGCCAAGAGCGGCGGCGTGGCAATAGACATACCCCTTGTGGTGCTCGTCAACGAGGGGAGCGCCAGCGGCAGTGAGGTGCTGGCGGGGGCTCTTCAGGACCGCGGCCGGGCGAAGCTGGTGGGCGTCAAGACCTTTGGCAAGGGAAGCATCAACCACATCCGCGAGCTGAGCAACGGAGGCGCCCTGACTGTTACCTTTGCCCGGTGGCTGACCCCCAACCAGAGGCAGATCGAGGGCCAGGGGCTAGAGCCGGATATCAAGGTGGAGCTGACGAAGGAGGATGCTCAGGCCGGCAGGGACACGCAGCTAGAGCGGGCGCTGCAGGTACTTAAGAACGGCGCATAATCCTTCTTGATAGCTTTCGCGCATTAGTGCTATTATTACGTTGAGCAATGTGGCTATACAGACTATCGCCGTCAACCGCAAAGCCCTTCACGATTATCATATCCTGGATACGGTGGAAGCGGGACTCGTCCTAACGGGCACGGAGATCAAATCCATCAGGGCGGGCCGGGCGAACTTGCGGGAAGCGTACGCGGCCCTTGATAAGGGCGAGATGTGGCTCTTTAACATGCATGTCGCTCACTATGAGGCGGCCAGCCGCTTCAACCATGAGCCAACCCGGCAGAGGAAGCTCCTTCTGCACAAGAAGGAGCTTTGGAGCTTCGGTGGACGGGCTGAGGAGCAGGGGTTGACGCTGGTGCCTCTACGGCTCTACCTTAAGAATGGGCTGGCAAAGGTGGAGATAGGTCTCGCCAAGGGCAAAAGGGTGTATGACAAGCGCGAGACCATCGCCAGGAGGGAGGCCGAGCGCCAGATCCAGCGGGCTCTCAGGCGAGAGAAGTTATAGAAGGGGACGACGGGTTTCGACAGGGAACGCTGTTGCAGGACTGCAGGCCGAGGTGCCATCACCCTCGCTAATCAGGTGGCAAAAAAGTAGCTGGCGAAAAAGAGCTAGCACTGGCCGCGTAAGCGGCCACGTCCAACCTCACCTCACCCCGATGGGTGGGGCTTGGGCGACGAAAAGTCGGGGTGCTGCGGCCCAGACGTCGCTAAGGGTCGCCTAAGACTAGAGACTGTGCGAGGTTGCCATCCTGCCGACGGAGGGCAACTCCGCAAGATCAAGTAGTCGGATAAGCTTGTAGGATGTCCTGGGCAAACTTCCTTTGGACGGGGAGTTCGACTCTCCCCCGTCTCCACCAACTCCAAACATTCGTTTTTTCAAGCTCCGCCGGCAGGAGGAGCATCGCCTTTTCAGCGCCAGCGTTATTGACCGCCGCCGACAGCAGCATCCGGAATGCCGAGACCGGCACAATGGCGCCGATGCGACCTGTTTCCATATCTACGTAGACCCTTTCTGGGCTGCTCTATCGGGCTGGCCTCCCGGATGAGCTCTCGGCGAGTCTTGCCTCGTACTCTTCTTCCGTGACGGCCCCATCGGCGTAGGCACGGGCCAGGCGAATGCGACGCTGAGCGTCTGCGTCTCCCAGCGGTCGGCGTACTCTTTCAATCCTCACCCAGTCTTTAGGCCGGGTGCGACCTTTGCAATTTTAGATACGTCTGGAAGGCAGGGTTGAACTTGCCTACGTCGTGCCACAAGCCCAGGAAGTGGCCAGCCTCAGGCGCTCCTAGCTTTGCTGCAAATCGCTCCGTAAGCTCGGCAACACCATGCAGATGGTCAACAAGGTTCTGGCGGAC
>JACQUE010000163.1 GCA_016210425.1 Chloroflexota bacterium
GACCTGAAGATGTACTTCCCCGTCACCCAAGGAATCGTCTTCCAGAAGAAGATCGCCGACGTCAAGGCCGTCGACGGCGTCAGCCTAACCATCAAGAAGGGGGAGACCCTGGGCCTGGTGGGGGAGAGCGGCTGCGGCAAGACCACCGTCGGGCGCTGCATCCTCCAGCTATATCGCCCAACCGCCGGCGAGGTTATGTTCGAGGGCAAGGACCTGGTGAAGATCAAGGGGGAGGAGCTGCGGAAGACGCGCCAGCGGATGCAGATGATCTTCCAGGACCCTTACGCATCCCTCGACCCCCGTATGTCCTGCGGGGCCATCGTCGGCGAGCCGCTCCTGGTACACAACCTGGCCAAAGGCAAGGCCTACCGCGAGCGCGTCGAGCAGTTGCTGCAGATCGTGGGGCTTAACCCGTTCTTCTACGACCGCTTCCCCCACGAGTTCAGCGGCGGCCAGCGTCAGCGCATCGGCGTCGCGAGGGCCCTGGCGGTCAACCCAAGCTTCATAGTCTGCGACGAGCCCATCTCGGCCCTGGACGTGTCCATCCAGGCCCAGGTCATCAACCTGCTCCAGGACCTTCAGGAGCAGTTCATCCTGACCTACCTGTTCATCGCCCAGGACCTGTCTGTGGTACGGCACCTGAGCGACCGCGTAGCCGTCATGTATCTGGGCCGCATCGTTGAGATCGCCGTCCGCGGCGAGGTCTACGAGAACCCGCTGCACCCCTACACCAAGGCCCTGCTCTCCGCAGTGCCGATCCCCGACCCGGTCGTCGAAGCCAAACGCGAGCGCATCATCCTGGTGGGAGACGTGCCGAGCCCGCTGAACCCGCCGCCCGGCTGCAACTTCCACACACGCTGCCCCATCGCCGTCCAGGAGTGCCGCGAGGTCATCCCTGAGCTGCGCAACCTGGGCAACGAGCACTGGGTCGCCTGCCACAGGGTCTAGGCTCTCCTCTTCAAGAAACGAGCCCCCCGGTCAATGCTGGGGGGCTTTCATTTTGGCCCTGCTCAGGCCTCTTCTCCAGCCAGTGCCATTTCCCCACCCTTTCAATCGGTCGTCTACCTGTGCTACGATGGCCTGTATGAGACAAAGCCACATCCGCAATTTCTGCATCATCGCCCATATCGACCACGGAAAATCCACTCTGGCCGACCGCCTTCTGGAATACACCGGCACCATCAGCTCTCGGGAAATGGAGGAGCAGGTGCTGGACTCGATGGACCTGGAGCGCGAGCGGGGCATCACCATCAAGGCCCAGGCCGTGCGCATGACCTATCGGGCAGCCGATGGTCAGGAGTACGAGCTAAACCTGGTGGACACCCCAGGCCACGTCGACTTCACCTACGAGGTCTCCCGCAGCCTCGCCGCCTGCGAGGGCGCCATCCTCGTCGTCGACGCGGCCCAGGGCATACAGGCCCAGACCCTCGCCAACGTGTACGCGGCGCTGGACCGCAACCTGACGGTCATTCCCGTGATAAACAAGATAGACTTACCCAATGCCCAGCCTGAGCGCGTGGCCGCCGAGCTCCAGGACGTCATCGGCTTCGATGCGGACGAGATCATCTACGCCTCCGCAAAGGAAGGCGCCGGCACGTCCGAGATCCTGCAGGCCGTCGTCGAGCGTATGCCCCCGCCGGCGGGCCACGGCGAGGGCGCTTTGCGGGCCCTCATCTTCGATTCAAAATACGACTCGTACAAAGGCGTCGTCGCCTTCATCAGGGTGGTGGATGGCTCCATTGACAAGGGGGGCCGGCTCCAACTCATGGAGACTGGGCGTAGCCTCGATGCCCTAGAGATCGGCTACTTCCACCCTAGTTTCGTCCCCATTGAGAGGCTGGTGGCGGGCGAGATCGGGTATGTGGCCACGGGCCTCAAGAACGTGGAAGAATGCCAGGTCGGCGATACAATTACGCAGTCCGCCAGGCCTGCCTCCGGCCCGCTCCCGGGCTACCGCCCGGTCAAGCCCATGGTCTTCACCGGCCTCTATCCCATGGAGGCCAAGGACTACGGCCTCCTCCGCGACGCCCTTACAAAGCTCAAGCTCAACGACGCCTCCCTCTCCTTCGAGCCCGAGACTAGCATCGCCCTTGGCTTCGGTTTCCGCTGTGGCTTCCTGGGGCTGTTGCACATGGAGATCGTCAAGGAGCGGCTGGAGCGCGAGTACGGTCTCAACCTTCTTATAACGGCTCCTAGCGTGGAATATGAGGTTACGAAGAGCGATGGCAGCCAAGCCGTCGTGGACAACCCGGCGGAGCTGCCATCCGGCGAACAGGTGGAGGAGGTGCGCGAGCCCTGGCTCCATTTGACCATCGTCGCTCCCAGCCGCTACATCGGCACGCTCATGGAGTTGGTGACGAGCCGACGCGGCCAGTTCGGGCGCATGGAGTACCTGGACTCGGGGAACGCCACTGCGCGCGGCGACTCGCCGGACTCGGACAGAAGGGTGCTCCTGGAGTACACGGTGCCTCTGGCGGAGTTCCTTGTCGACTTCTTCGACGAGATGAAGTCGCGCACGCAGGGCTACGCCTCCATCGACTACACCTTCGCCGGCTACCGTCCGGCGGAGCTCGTGAAGCTGGACATACTGGTCAACGGCCAGCCGGTCGATGCGCTCTCGCTTATCACGCATAAGGAGGAGGCCTACTACCGCGGCAAGGAGCTCGTCGCCAAGCTGCGCCGCCTCATACCGAGGCAGCTCTTCGAGGTCGCGGTGCAGGCCGCCATCGGCCAGCGAGTCATCGCCCGCGAGACGATACCGGCCCTGCGCAAGAACGTGCTGGCCAAGTGCTACGGCGGTGACGTGACGCGCAAGCGCAAGCTGCTGGAGAAGCAGGCGGAGGGCAAGAAGCGCATGAAGCGCGTCGGCAGCGTGGAGATCCCGCAGGAGGCCTTCATGGCCGTCTTGAAGCTGGAGAAGTAAGGCGCGCAAGCATTTTCAACGGCGGTTGCTGAAGCGGAGAAGGCCCTCTTCTGGGGCTGGAACCACCGGATGTGGAGACAAAGCGGAAAGCGACGGCTAGAGGGGAAGCCTCACACGGAATATGGTAAGGCGGTCAAGGCGCTGAGCTAACGGCGGCGCTCCCTTGGCAGATGTTGAGCCCCCGCAGGTAGGCCCTCAGTTCATCCCCCGTGTCCGGACGCCGCAGCGCCATCTCGACCGATGCCTTGATCAGCCCCATCGGCGTCCCGGCGTCGTAGCGGGTCCCCTCGAACTCATAGGCGCAGATGGTCTGCAGGGACAGCAGGCGGCGCAGGCCATCGGTAAGCTGGATCTCGCCGCGATGGTCCGCTTCGATGGTGGCCAAGATGTCGAATATCTCTGGCGTGAGGATGTACCGTCCTACTATGCCCAGGTCCGACGGCGCCGCCTCCGGAAGAGGTTTTTCCACCATGTTCAGCACCTGGTAGATGCGGTCGGCGATGCGGTTGGGCTTGATCATCCCATAGCTCGCCGTCTTCTCGCGCGGCACCCGCTCCACTGCGACAACGCTGCACCGCTGCCGCTCGTACACCCGAAGCATCTGCTGCATGCACGGACCCGGAGCATCGATGATATCGTCGGGCAGAAAGAGGGCGAAAGGCTCATTGCCCACAAGGTCCTTGGTCACAAGGACGGCGTGGCCTAAGCCCAGCGGCTGCTTCTGGCGGATGTAGGAGACATCGGCGAGGGTGGAGACGCGCTGCACCTGGGTCAGGAGCTCCGTGTTGCCCTTCTGCTCCAGGGCATATTCCAACTCAAAGGAACGGTCGAAGTGATCCTCGATGGCCCGCTTGCCCCAAGCGGTCACGATGATGATCTGCTCGATGCCGGATGCTACCGCCTCTTCCACGATATACTGGATGAGAGGCTTGTCCACCAGGGGCAGCATCTCCTTTGGCTGGGCTTTTGTAGCGGGAAGGAAGCGGGTGCCCCAGCCGGCCGCAGTGACCACGCCTTTCCGGATCTTCATCGGGCACCTCCTTACCCTACGAACCAATTCTACAGCAGGCCCTTTGGGGTAGCAAGGGTTCCTTCGGCTAGCATCCCCGCTTTGTGGTGTGAGTTATGTATACAACGTGTCCGGCGTTCCGAAGCCTGGCGGCGACTTCCCCAGCTTCGACCGGCCCCTCGGTAACGCTGAAAATGCAGGGGCCTGCGCCGGCCAGGTGGACGTAGCGGGCGCTGGCCGCCACCATCAGCGAGCGCGCCTCGGCTAGCTCCGGAAAGCGCCTGAGAGCTACTTCGTCGAATGCGTTGAAGAGAAGCCCAGGCGGCAGGCGCCGAAGCTCGTGGAGGGCGCCGACGGCAGCGGCTGTGGCGCTCCCATCCGTCATCGTGCCTGGCGAGAGCAAAGAGTACATCGTCCGCGTCTTGTTTGGTATTTCCAGCGAGGGCTTCAGCAGCACCAACCAAGTCTCGGCCATGTCGGGCAGAGGGCTTATCCTCTCGCCGCGACCCTCGCCCAGAGCGGTTCCTCCTTCGAGGAAGAAGGGGACATCGGAGCCCAGGCGGGCCGCCAGCTCTGCCAGCCGCTCCAGCGGCAAACCGAGGCCCCACAGGCTGTTGAGGGCCCGTAGGGTCGCTGCGGCATCGCTGCTGCCCCCACCAAGCCCCGCCGCTACGGGGATACCCTTGCGCAGGGTGATGCGAGCCCCCTTCCGGCAAGCAGTCTCCTGTTTGAGCAGCAGCGCGGCCCGCAGGACCAGGTTGTCCTCACCCTGCAGAGTGATATCCTTACACTCAAGGGTTATGTCCTCGGCCTCCTTAAAGGTGATCTCATCGGAGAGATCAATAGTCTGCAGGACGGTACGGACCTCGTGGTAGCCATCGGGGCGCCTATGCAGCACCTCCAGCGTCAGGTTCACCTTCGCCGGCGCCAGCGCCTTCAGGCTCATACGCGCGCCTCCTGGTATCCCCTAGCCAAGCGCGCCCACTCCTCCAGGCTCAAGGTCTGGGCTCGCCGCTTCGGATCGACGCCTGCCGCCTCCAGGAGGCCGGAGGCGTCAGCCTGGGCGAGACCCAGGTTGTTGGCAAGGGCGTTGTGGATCTGCTTGCGGCGAGCCCCGAAGCCGGCGCGCACCAGCTTGAAGAAGGTGGCGACATCGGGGACATCCACGGCCAGGCGTTCGTAGACATCGATGCGCAAGATCGCCGAATCGACCTTTGGCGGCGGATAAAAGGAGGATGCTGGTACAGAGCTCATGACACGCGGGCGGCCGTAGAGCTGCACGGCGACGGCGATAATGCTCATCTCGCCAGCAGCAGCGACTATGTTCTGCGCTACCTCTTTCTGCACCATCACCACCATCAAGCTGGGCTTGCTATCAGCCTCCAGAAAGTGGCGCAGCACCGGCGCGGTTATGTAGTACGGCAGGTCGGCAACGACCTTGTAGGGCGCAAGCTGGCCCAAGGCATCCCTCAGCAGATCAGATGGGGCAACTGCAAGGATATCCGCCAGCACCGGCCGGGCGTTTGCCAGGCCGGAGAGGGTCTGGCCCAGCGCCTCCATAAGCTGCGCATCCTTCTCCACGGCGATGACCTGCCCAGCGGCCTTGGCCAGCTCCCTGGTCAGCACCCCAAGTCCAGGGCCAACCTCGATGACGGTGTCCGCCGGAGAGAGGTCGGCAGCCGCCAGAAGCCGCGCCAGTACGCCCCGGTCGACGAGGAAGTGCTGGCCAAGGCCTTTCCTGGGCCGCAGGCCAAACTCTCGCAGGATGCGCCTTGTTTCCCTGATAAGCGAGGGGGTTTCCGACATGGGCGATTCCTCGCCCTGAGGGTCGTCTGACGGGGGAAGCTTACGGATAGTCTGGTAGCTCCAGCCGGATTTGACTTAGATCGGGCGCGGGTGTCAGGAGGTAGATATCCGTCCACTTGGTACCCCACGTCTTGGGCTCATCCTCGGCGAAAGCCAGGTCGATCCAGCGTCCCTTGATAGCCCCGCCAGTGTCCCCGACCACGGCGATCCCGTATCCGGGCACATACATCTTCGTCCAGAATGGTATGACGCTGGGATCTACAGCCGCAACACCCTTTTTGGCTTCCAGCCCCAGGCGCGTTTTGCCGTACCAGGGATCATCACGCGTCTTACCCCCCTGCCTTGCGTCGTACCAGGTCGCGTAGACGCGGATCTTGCGCCAGTACTGCACGGTGCCGTCGGGTGTCTGCAAGTCACGGATAACGATGCCGGTCCCATACGTCACAATGTTGTCCTTCGGCTCGCGGTCGACCCATTCTTTCTCCTGCACTCGCTTGACCTCGCGCCCGTTCTCGTAGCGGACCCTCTCCGTCCACTTGAGCAGCCCGTCGGAGCCGGCTTGCGCCACCCGGTCGGGCGTATCTATCTCCTGCTTGGGGTCCGCCCTGCGATAGCTGTTATGGGGTATGGACCGTTCGTGGGCCTCGACCACCTCGTTGACGCGCGTTATCTTTACGGCCATCTTGTCCAGCACCCGCGAGTCAATGGGCGGCGCGATGATGTCCATCGGAGCTAAGGCTATACCGTTCTCGCCAAGCACATCTTTGACGAGCTTCTGTAGCGTGCGCAGATTGAGTTTCTTGCCATCAACCTCGATGGTCATCCCTTTTGATCGCGTAATGTAGACCCACCGCTCGGCTTCCACCGGAGAGTCGAGGGACGGATATATCTTGTCTCCAGGATTAATCTTCACATCCCCCGCCTGGAGTGCCTCACCCAGCTTAGACTTAGTGGTGTAGATGGCGGAAAACAGTCCGCTGTCGTTAACGTAGACTGGGACTGCCCGCTCGACCATTAGCTCGGCGGGCACAACGGGACGCGGCGGCAGGGAATCCCGACCTCGTGACGGCGCAGCAGGAAGGGGAGCAGACAACCTGGCGGCGTCTGCCGGAGGTGCCTGGTAGGCGAGGCTTCGTCCGTCCTTTCTGTTGGGAAGCATTACTTCTTGGGGCGACGCTGGGACACCATTGCGGAAGAGGACATCCATGTGTTTGAGGCTTAGCTTGGCCTCCTCCAGCACCTGCCCAAGGGTCTCAGCGGTGGTGTAGAAGACCTTCGTGCCACCATCGGCGAACACCGTGACGGGAACCGAGCGCTTTACCGCGATATGCAGCTCGCTGCCCACCCGCCGATGGATCGGCGGATCGATGCGATCCTCCTTGCGCACGTCAACACCAGCTTCGCGCAGGATATCATCCACGCGCTTCTCGTAGCTAACCACGGATAGCGGCTGGCCATCGACTGAGAGAAGGATTTCGCGCCAGGGCCAATAGCGGCGGGAGAGAAGACTGACAATGGCGATTAGAAGAAAGAAGGCGAGATGAAGACTTCGGAAGTGCCTTTTGGTTGGCGCGCCAGCATTGCTGGGGGTTGGCAACGCCGCCTTCTCGCTGTTTCGCGGCCGCTTAGGAATTGTCCTTGAAAGAGGGAGCAATTCCACTCCACACCATAAGCACCTCCCCAAGGCTTGTTAAGAATGGCCGTGCACCCGCCGTCGATCCAGCCTAAAGGCTTAGCCCAGCCAGCCAACTCAGGCCAGGCAACCTTGCGGCACCCGGATACAGCTATTTACCGCTGCTTTCTTCCGAACCTGACGGGGTTCATAGCCTTCCGCCGCGCAAGACCCAACCCTCGACGTCGCTTTGCCGGACCAGTCCCCCCAGGCCTGGACCTTCGACCGGGAGTTCGACCCCGCTGTAGCGGATTGCGGGTCACAGGGCACCGCTA
>JACQUE010000164.1 GCA_016210425.1 Chloroflexota bacterium
CGCTATCGGCGCGGAGAGCTGAGATGATGCCTACGGGGATCGCGATTATGAGCGCGATAACCAGGGAGATGGCCCCCAACTCGGCGGTTACCGGCAAGGCGTGCGACACCTGCTCTAGCGTGGGCTTATTGCCGACCAAAGAGCGGCCCCAATCACCCACCGCGAGCCCCTTTATCCAGTTCCAGAATTGCACATGAAAGGGGACATCGAGGCCGAGGATGGCTCGGATGCGGTCTATATCCTCCTTACGGACCGTGCCGGCGTCCGCAATCTGGCCGATCACCACGTCTCCCGGCAGAATGCGCGCCAGGGAGAAGGTAGCAACCGCGACCAAGATCACCACAAAGACAGCAGTGATGAGGCGCTTAACGAGATAGCGAGTCATGAACACCAGCCGGACGCAACTTGTATGCCAAAGGCTGGGAGAGGAGCCCGCAGCCCCGATCGAGATGGCCTTGGCAAGAGGGAACGATTATCTTTTTATAATCATCGCACCCTTCGATGTCAAGCCCTTTTCCAAGAAAAAAGCATCTCCCCTGAGATATTCGCTAAACGTACAAATCTAAGGCTTGCCTCAACACGTACACCTAAGCAAACGGGCTTACCACAATGATAAGCCTCGCCTTACCTTAGCTGAACCGCCGGCCTCTTTCAGGCAGTGGGCGTTGCTCGACGCCGGGGCTTATACTGCCACGAGCGTCGGCACTTTGCTGGGGGCGCTCACGAGGGTGAAATAGGCGAAACCATCCACCTGCACCCAGCGCTCGCCGCCGGCGGTTGTCGGCATCCAGCCTACGCTGCCATAAAACAACGAAGACTCGTCCCGCGCATAAGCCAGCTCGGCCTGCTTCGCCACATCCTGCGCCACCTTCTCCACGTCGTCCGTCTCCAGTTCGTAGACGGCGAGATACGGGGAGGCATAGCCGGTCTTCATATCGATCCGTTCGTAGCGGGCGGCCCCCCTGAATCCCGGCATCCTGATGACATCAGCGACATGTCCGTCATACCATTTGTTCATTGGCTGGACCGGCGCGCCCCTCGCCGGATGGGTCTGCACGACCATCACTGCCTTTGGGGCGTTCTCGGGGGATTGATCGTTCCGCCCAACCTCTAGCGTCTTTCTGAAGTAGGCCCTCACATCGAGCGGTACGAGGCCGCCTTGCGCCGGCGGCGTGGCCGGGGGCATCGGGATGCGCCATGGCAGAGGTGAAGCCAGGTGCTTCATGAGCGTCGTCTCCGCGGCCTCCACATCGTCATGATCAACCTGATACAGAGCGAGATAAGGGGAGACATCGCCTGCCGTCGCCTTGGCCAGCTTGTAGCGGACAGCGTGCCGCCAGCCGGGGGCGTTGAGGACGTCGGGTACATGGTTCCTCGTGTACCACTCGTTGAACTCGACCTCTCGAGCCGGGTCCTGAGGGTGGCTAGTTACCGCCATCATGATGTTTGTGAGCATGCTTCGAATCCCTCCCTTCCGTTGCCGTTTAGACTCCCGTCAATTAGAGTTTGGCTGCACAAAGGCACAAGCTAAGGATCGAGCCCGCTATCCTGGACTATCTTTGTCTTTCCACATTACCAGATACTCAGGAGTGTATATGCTACATTAGGAAGGGACACAGACAGGCCGAATGATAATTCAGAAACTTCACGATGTCAACCCCAAGCACACCCCAAGCACACCCCAAGCACACCATGCTAGGAAGGCGGATAAGCCGAACCTCGCTCCTAGCTCCAGGCCTCGAATGACTTGGGGCCGGCACTTCGCTCCTCCCCGAGGTGACGAAATACAAGGTATCCATTCTTTGTGACGGGATTTTCATATCTAGATCACAATGGCGGACCCTCCCTCCACAGCTTCTGCACAAATGGCGTGTAATCTTAGGCCACCAACTAGTAGGAGCGGAGGGGCATCATGCTGTGGCTCAAAGCGTGCCGACGCTGCAAAGGGGACCTGGCGGAAGACCGGGACATTGATGGCCGCTATGTAGCCTGTTTCCAGTGCGGGCGGCGGCTGAATGAGGTAGAGGAACAGTTGATCCGTCGTGTCACGGCCAAAGAACGAGTGGCTTCGCTTGCTCGGTGAAGCTCTGATCCAGGCGTAGGCGTGGAGGAACCCCCTAGATAGCCCTGTACAAGGCGCAAAGGCTAGGGCAAGCGTGGTAAGATATGCTTAGTACAGTAAAGAAGTCTTAACTAGAAAGCTGAGAGGAGAACCGGATGGCTTACCAAGCAAAGGACTATAGCAAGCTCATCGGCATGGATGGTTTCAGCGACACCTTGCTCACAAACCATTTCACCCTCTACCAAGGCTATGTGACCAATACCAACAAGCTGACGGACTCACTCGGACAAATGCTGAAGGATGGCAAGACAGGCTCCCCGGAATACGCTGAACTCAAGCGGCGCTTCGGCTTTGAATTCGACGGCATGCGATTGCATGAGTACTACTTCGAGAACCTGGGCGGCAAGGCGGCGCTGGACAAATCGGGCGCCTTCGCCTCCAGGGTGGGCGCCGCTTTTGGCAGCTATGAGGCCTGGGAGCAGGATTTCAAGGCCACCGGCAGCATGAGAGGCATAGGCTGGACGATACTCTACCTGGACAGCGCCGGCGGCGGGCTGTTCAACCAATGGATCAACGAGCACGAGGTAGGGCACCTCGCCGGCTGCAAGCCGGTCCTCGTAATGGACGTCTTTGAACACGCTTTTATGATCGACTATGGGCTAAAAAGGGCGGACTACATAGCCTCCTTCTTCCGAAACATCGACTGGCAAGCGGTGGAAGCGCGCCTGCGTTAAAGCTTGGGTGCTCAGCCAAAACCGAGAAACTGCTGCAGGGCGAACTATCCGTTCGCCCTGCACTAGTCTCAGGCTATGCGCTATGGCATCATTGTGCTTAGCTAAAACGTCGCAGGCTGGAGGCGGCTGTGGTTGACCTCGAATCGGTACAGCAGGCGCAGCGCCGCATCGCTCCGTTCGCGCGGCGGACGCCGCTCATCCCGTCCCGATACCTGACTGAGCTGGCGGGGGGAAATGTCTACCTCAAGGCCGAAGCCCTGCAACACACGGGCTCTTTCAAGATAAGAGGGGCAGCCAATCGGCTGGCCCTTTTGACGCCAGAGGAGCGGCGGCGAGGCGTGGTCGCCGCGAGCGCCGGCAATCACGGGCAAGGGGTGGCTGTAGTCGCGGCCAGCCTGGGCATCGACTGTACGGTCATCATGCCTGTAGGGGCATCGCTGGCCAAGATTCAAGCGATCAAGGGTTATGGGGCCAGGGTAGTCCTTCACGACGAGCCCTTTGCCCACGCGAAAGCCATCGCCGAGGAACGTAACCTGGTCTTTATTCACGCCTTCGATGACCCGGCCGTTATCGCGGGCCAGGGTACCATCGGCCTGGAGATAGTCGAGGACCTCCCCGAAGTGGCCCAGGTAATTGTGCCGACGGGAGGGGGTGGCTTGGCATCCGGTGTGGCCGTGGCGGTAAAGACGCTCTGCCCCCAACTTCGCATCGTGGGGGTGCAGGCCGCCGCCGCGCCGGCCGTTGCCCAGTCATTTCATCAGGGCAAGCCCCTATCGGTAAGACCCCGACCAACCCTTGCCGATGGAGCAGCTTTGGCCGAGCCCGGACGGATCACCTTCCCCCTCCTGCGGCGCTACCTGGACGACATCGTTGTGGTGGATGAAGAGGCGATAGCCCAGGCCATTGCCCTGCTGCTGGAACGGTCGAAGCTGGTGGCGGAAGGCGCCGGCGCCCTCGGCGTGGCCGCCCTCTTGCGAGGCCTAGCGCCGGCAGCGAGCGGCCCGACGGTGGTCGTCCTCAGCGGCGGCAATATCGACATCAGCCTTTTGGCCCGTGTGGCAGAGCACGGCCTGAGCCACGCCGGCCGCTATCTCTCCATCGCTGTGGGATTAGAGGACCAGCCGGGGCGCCTCGCCGAGTTGCTGGCGATAATCTCGGCGACCGGGGCCAACGTGCTGGAGGTGGAGCATCACCGCTGGGGCCTGCACCTGGGTGTAGGCCGCGTGCAGGCTGTGCTCATAATGGAGGTCCGGGACAAGGAGCATGCCCAGCAAGTGTGCTCGGACCTGGAATCGGCGGGTTACGCCGAGGTGCCAAGGGAAGGGCCGGAGGCCCAGCGCTATTTCCTGCCCCAAGGCTGGCTGGATGATAAGGACCGCGGATAGCTTTGCCCTGGGACTTTGAGGAGGCTCACCTAAAGGGCTTTGGATCTCCTTTACGGGACTAGGCTATAGGTAACCACGGGCTCCTGCCTACCCTCCAGTTGCAGCGCCCGGCCCTCCAGCGACGGATACAGCTCCGCGACCTGCCGATATACCTCTGCCGTCATGAGCACCTCGCCCGCCTTGGCCAGGCCTTGCAGGCGTGAGGCCACGTTCACAGTATCGCCGATGGCCGTCCAGTCCTTGACAGCCTCCGACCCGACGTTGCCCACCAGGGCCTCGCCGGTGTTGATGCCGATGCCCAGGGCCACCTGCTGCTCCTGGCCCGCTGTCAGCTCCCGATAGCCCCGCTGGAGCTCGACGGCGGCCTCTACCGCCTGGCTCGGATGGTCCGGCCGAGCGATGGGAGCGCCGAAGATGGCCATGGTGCAGTCCCCCAGGAACTTATCGACGATGGCGTCGTGGCCTATGAAGATGTCGCTGGCCAGCCGGAAGTAGCCGTTGAGGAAGGTCCGCACCTCCTCCAGCG
>JACQUE010000165.1 GCA_016210425.1 Chloroflexota bacterium
AAAGCAGAGAGAAGCCTGACTACCGCGATGTTGTAGCAAGGATGGTGAAAGAGCCATCCTTTTCTGTTATCCTCGTCAAGCCTCCGGAAGAGCCGGCTGTCGCAGTTCTCCTTGCCTTCGCACTACCCTGAGTGTATACTTGGGCGTAAACTGCTGGGGAGTCTTCCATTGGCAGCGAAGGTCGGCATAATCAACGTCACGGGCTACGCTGGGTCCGAGTTGGCGCGGCTATTGCACACTCACCCCGGCGTTAAGCTGGTCTCCGTGACCGGGCGCAGCGGCGCCGGCCAGCGGCTCGGCGACATCTTCCCACATCTCGCCGACATCGACTTGCCCGTTGAGCCCGATCTCGCCAGCGTGGATTTCGCCTTCTCAGCGCTGCCCCACGGCGCTTCAGCCGAAGCGATCCTGCCCCTGTTCAGGGCCGGCGTCCGCGTCGTCGACATCAGCGCCGACTTCCGCCTCAACGATGCCGCCGAGTATCAGCAGTGGTACGGGGTGGAGCACCCTGCCCCACAGCTCCTCTCGGGAGCCGTCTACGGTCTTACCGAGCTGACGCGCCAGCAGGTCCACTCAGCGACTATTGTTGCCAACCCCGGCTGCTACCCAACATCCGCGATCCTGGCCCTGGCGCCGGCCCTGAAGGCAGGCCTCATCCAGCCGGATATCATCGTCGACAGCAAGTCGGGGATTTCCGGTGCGGGGCGCAGCCTGGGCCTGGCCTACCACTTCTCCGAGGCCAATGAGAACGTCTCAGCCTACGCGCTAGACGGGCACCGCCACCTGCCGGAGATCGCCCAGGAGCTGGGCAAGCTCACGCCCGAGGGGCAGCGGCCGGCCATAACCTTCCTGCCCCACCTGATCCCTATGACACGTGGCATCCTCAGCTCCTGCTATGCCCGTCTGGTCGAAGGGCGCATTCCGCTGAACGAGCAGGGGCGACAGCGCATCCGTGAGCTATACCGGGAGTTCTATCGGAGCGAGCCCTTCGTGCGCGTCGTCGACAAGCCGCCCCAGACGAAGCAGACGCTTGGGAGCAATCTGTGCATCATCCATCCCACCATCGACATGCGCACGGGCAGGCTTGTGGTCATTAGCTGCCTCGACAACCTGGTCAAGGGAGCCGCCGGCCAGGCCATCCAGAACATGAACCTGATGCTGGGGCTGCCGGAGACTATGGGCCTCGAAGGAGTGGCGGTATATCCTTGACGATAACGGCAATAGCTGACGGAACCATCACTAGCCCGCAGGGCTTCCTCGCTGGAGCGGCGAGCGGGGGCATCAAGAACCCTCAGGCCCCTCGCAAAGACGTTGGCATCCTCTTCTCCAAGGCACCCTGCGTCGCTGCTGCGGTTGTCACTCGCAATAAGGTAAAGGCTGCTCCCATCATCGTCTCCTCGGAGCACGTGGCCGATGGTCGGGCCCAGGCGATAGTGGCCAACAGCGGCTGCGCCAACGCCTGCACCGGACCCGAGGGCGAGGAGGAGGCGCGGAAGATGGCGGCCATCGCCGCCCACAAGCTGGGGCTCGCTTCCGTCGACGTGCTCGTGGCCAGCACGGGCGTCATCGGCGTGCGGCTGCCCATGGACCGGCTGAGCTCCGGCATCGAGGCTGTGGAGCTCTCGCGGCAGGGCGGGCACGACCTGGCCTACGCTATCATGACGACGGATACCCGGCCGAAGGAGACCGCCGTTTCCTTTGCAGCATCGGGGCGGACGGCCATCGTCGGGGGCATCGCCAAAGGCGCGGGCATGATCCACCCCAACATGGCGACGATGCTGTCCTTCATAGCAACGGATGCCGCCATCCAACCGGTCTACCTAGCCGACTCGCTGCGGCGGGCAGTGGACATTTCCTTTAATATGGTGACTATCGATGGCGACACCAGCACCAACGACTGTGTCTTCCTGCTGGCCAACGGCCTGGTGGGCAACGAGCCCATCGCCGCCGGCAGCCCGGCGGCTGTTGAGTGGGAGGAGGCCCTGACGCGGGTCTGCCAGCACCTAGCGAAGGAGATCGCCCGCGACGGCGAAGGCGCTACGAAGCTGATCGAGGTGCAGGTCCGAGGGGCAGTCGACGTGGCGCAGGCCCGCAGCGCCGCGCGCACCATCGCCGGCTCCAACCTGACCAAAACGGCAGTCTACGGCAGCGACCCCAACTGGGGGCGCGTCCTGGCCGCCCTGGGCCGCAGCGACGCCGAGATGGTGGAGTCGAAGGTGGAGTTGCACCTTGGCTATCTCTGCATGATGCGCGAGGGGCGGCCTTTAGCCTTCTCTGAGGTTGAGGCCAGAGCTCTCCTCGATAAGCCGGAGGTGACCTTTCGGGTCGATCTCCATCTCGGCTCGGCGGAGGCGACTGCCTGGGGCTGCGACCTGACGGAGGAGTACGTTAGGGTCAACAGCGTCTACACGACATAGGGGATGCTAAGTGGCGGATAAAGGGGTCATCGTCGTCAAGATCGGGGGCAGCACGCTGGGCAGCCATGACACAGCCATGGAAGACCTTGTTGCGCTTCAGGCGGAGGGTCGCCGAGTCGTCGTGGTGCATGGCGGCGGCAAGACGATCTCGGCGTGGCTGGCGCGGGCCAACCTGGAAAGCCGCTTCGTCCGTGGACTGCGCGTCACCGACAAGGACGCCCTGGACGTGGTGGTGGCTGTCCTGGCTGGCCTAGTCAATAAGGACCTCGTCTCCAGTCTCAATGCGTTGGGAGGGCGCGCGGTTGGTCTGAGCGGGGCGGACGGTGGCCTCCTGCAAGGGACGATCCGCGACAGGGAGTTAGGCTACGTCGGCGATATCGCCTGCGTAAACTGCGGCATCCTGCAAGCTCTCCTCTCCCAGGGCCTGATGCCGGTCGTGGCTTCTGTTGCCCAGAGCCTGGAGCCCAGCGATGAAGGGGTGCATCTGCTTAATATAAACGCCGACACTGCCGCCGGCGAGGTAGCCGCAGCCATCGGCGCTTACAGCCTCATCTACCTTACGGACGTTAAGGGCATCCTTGATGGAGACGGTAGCTTGCTGCCGGACCTTACGCCTAGCGAAGCACGCGGGCTAATAGATCGAGGCGTTGTCACCGAAGGCATGATCCCCAAGGTGCTGGCCTGCCTAAAGGGACTGGAAGGGACGCCTCTGGCGCAAATCATAGACGGGCGGGAGCCCCATGCCCTGCTGAGGGCCCTTAACGGGGAGCCAGGGGGCACGACAATACGGCGAGCGGATCGCGCTGAAGGGAAGGTACCATGATGTTCTTTCGCCAGGGCGGCGGGAATAACGGCGATGCCCTCGGGCCTCCGCCACCGCCATTCCGTCTCGACAGGGAGCGATTAAGCGGCGGCGTCAGTGGGGCCGCCCGCTGGTTGCTCATCATAGCGGTCATTGTTGCCCTGTATATCCTGCTCTCCATCGGCAAGAGCATCTACACCGAGTACCTCTGGTTCGATAGCCTCAAGTTCAGCACCGTTTACACCACCGTCATTCGAACACGCGTCATCCTCTTTTTCGTGGGGGCGATCATCTTCGCCGGGCTGCTGGCGCTAAACATCGCCCTCGCCCGGCGCCTGGTGCCCAAGGTCGGCCAGATGCTGCTGACTGAGGAGGAGTTCTCCCTAATCCAGCGGGTGGTAAACATCGGCATCATCATCCTGGGCATCTTTATAACCATCATCTTCGCCTCCGTCGCCTCGGGCAAGTGGGACCTGATGCTGCGCTACATGAACGCCCAGAGCTTCGGCACAACTGATCCCATCTTCCACCGCGACGTCGGCTTCTACGTCTTCAATCTGCCCGTCTACGTATTCGTGCAGCGTTGGCTCCTGGCCGCTGCGTTCGTCCTACTCATCGGCAGCGCAGGCATATACGCCTTCCACTACAGCGTGCGGCGCTTCAGCGCCAGCGCCAGTGGCCCTGTCAGGGCCCACCTCTCCGGGCTCGGCGCCTTCCTGCTGCTCGTCTTTGGTTGGGGCTACTGGCTCGATACCTACCGGCTCAACTTCTCGGAGCGTGGCAATGTCTTTGGAGCGAGTTACACGGATGTGCATGCCCAGCTCTGGGGCCTGCGGCTGCTGATGGCCGTGACGCTAGCCGGAGCATTGCTCCTTCTCTGGAACATCCGGCGGCGCAGCTTGGTCCTGCCGGGTGTGATCGTGGGCGCCTGGATCGTCTTCGCCATCGGCGCAGGCGTCATCTACCCGGCCCTCGTCCAGCGGCTCACAGTCGAACCCAACGAGCTGACTAAGGAGAGACAATATATACAGTACAACATCGAGGCGACGCGGCGCGCCTTCGCCCTGGACCGTATTGAGGAGAACCAGTATCGGGCAGCGGACGTGCTCACGCCGGAGCAGGTCGCCAAAAACCCTCTCACCATCGGTAACGTCAGGCTATGGGACCACCGACCCCTGAAGGACACCTACAACCAGATTCAGAGCATCCGACTGCAGTATGACTTTCATGACGTGGACATTGACCGCTACACAACGGACGGGCAATATACCCAGGTTGCCTTGTCGGCCCGCGAGCTCCCCCTCGACAAGATACCGGCCAAAGCGAAGACATGGGTGAACGAGCGCCTCGTCTTCACTCATGGCTACGGCGCCGTCATGAGCCCCGTAAACGCCGTGGGGCCCGAGGGTCTGCCCGTGCTATTCCTGAAGGACCTTCCAACCACCGGCAAGCTCGACATCAAGCGCAACGAGATCTACTATGGCGAGCGCACAGATAGCTACGTCATAGTGAACAGCAACCAGGAGGAGTTCGACTATCCTCTGGGCGATCAGAACAAGTACACGCGCTACGAGGCTACCAGCGGCGTAAAGCTGGGCAGCATGATCCGCCGCATTGCCTACGCCTGGCAGTTCGCCGACCCGAACATCGTTCTGAGCAGCCAGATCACCGACCAGAGCCGGATACTCTACTTCCGGAAGATTCAAGACCGTGTCCGCCACATCGCGCCCTTCCTGATGCTGGACTATGACCCCTACCTGGTGGTGGCTGATGGTCGTCTCTTCTGGATACAGGATGCCTATACGACCACAAGCGCCTACCCGTACTCAGAGCCCTATGGGGTGGGAGCCACGAGGATCAACTACATGAGGAACAGCGTCAAGGTCGTCATCGACGCCTATACCGGCGATGCCGTTTTCTACATCGCCGATCCGACGGATCCAATCGTCCAAGCCTACCAGTCCATCTTCCCGAAGCTCTTTACCCCCGGGCAGCAGATGCCCGATGAGCTGAAGGCGCACGTGCGCTACCCCGAGGACTTCTTCAGGGTGCAGGCGGATATGTATCGGACGTACCATATGACCGACCCGCAGGTCCTTTACAACAAGGAAGACCTCTGGGTGTTCCCGGTGGAAACCGTCTACGGCATGCAGGAGCAGATGCAGCCTTACTATCTGATAATGCGCCTCCCCGACCAAGCGGAGGAGGAGTTCGTCCTGCTGATACCGTTCACGCCGGTCAACAAGGACAACGCCATCGGCTGGATGGCAGCGCGCGCCGACGGCTGGCTATCGAAGGAGCCAGGGGAGCAGAAGTACGGGAAGCTCATCTCCTTTAAGTTCCCGAAGGACAAGCTAGTATACGGGCCCAAGCAGATCGAATCGCGCATCAGCCAGGACCCGCAGATATCCGCCCAGTTTGCCCTATGGGACCAGGGCGGCACGCGCGTCATCCGTGGCAACCTGCTCATGATCCCTATAGAGGACTCTTTCCTCTTCGTTGAGCCCATCTACCTGCAGGCCGCGACAGGCCGCATACCGGAGCTAAAGCGCATAGTCGTGGCGAATGGAGACCGCCTGGCCATGGAGGAGACGTTGGCCAAGTCCTTGGCCGTCGTCTTCAAGCTGGCGGCACCTTCTCCGCCTGTGACCGCCTCGCCCGTACCCTCGGGCGCCACGCCCACGGCCCCGGCCACGAGCCCATCCCAGGAGACGAATGTCGCCGCGCTTGTGCAGTCGGCGCAGGACCACTTCAACCGTGCCCAGGATGCCCTCAAGGCAGGGGATTGGGCGGGCTATGGCCAGGAGTTGGCAGCACTCAAGGATGTGCTGGCGCGCTTGGGGCAGCTTACTTCCCGATAAGGAGAGGACAAGATGACAGACTGGCCGGCAGTTGAGAAGGAGTACTACCTCTTCACCGTCAACCGTCTGCCCGCCACATACGTGCGTGGCGAGGGTGCTCGCCTTTGGGACGATAGGGGTAAGGAGTACCTGGACTTCGTGGCTGGCTGGGCCGTGAACAGCCTGGGGCATTGCCCACCGGCCGTCGTTGAGGCTATCACCCGCCAGGCACGGACGCTTCTCCAGGTCTCCAACCACTACTACAGTATCCCGCAGCTTGAGCTGGCGCGTATCCTGGTCGATAATAGCTGCCTTGACAAGGTCTTCGTCTGCAATAGCGGCGCCGAGGCGTGTGAAGGCGCGGTCAAGCTGGCCCGTCGCTACGGGGCGCTGCATCGCGGCGGCGCCTGGAAGGTGATTACCGCCAACAACTCCTTCCACGGGCGCACGCTCATGATGACCGCCGCCACAGGCCAGGAAAAGTTCCACAAGCCCTTCCATCCCATACCGGAAGGTTTCATCAACGTTGAGTACAACAACGTCGATGCCGTCAAGTCGGCCACGTCCAAAGAGACGTGCGCGGTTATGCTGGAGCCGCTGCAAGGCGAGGGCGGCGTGAACGTTCCCTCGCCGGAATACCTTAAGGCGGTGCGGGCCTGGTGCGACGAGACCGGCATGCTCCTCATCCTGGACGAGGTGCAGACCGGCATCGGTCGCCTGGGAACCCTCTTCGGCTATGAGAGCTTCGGCGTGGAGCCGGACATCATGGCGCTGGCCAAGGGGCTGGGCAGCGGCGTCCCCGTCGGCGCCTTCATGGCCAAGAATAAGGCCAACGTCTTCGAGGGAGGCCAGCACGGTTCCACCTTCGGCGGCAACCCTCTGACCAGCGCCGCCGCCCACGCCGTGGTCAAGTACGTCATCGAGAACAACGTCTGTGAGAACGTGAAGCAGGTCGGCTCCTACCTTCTGGGGCGCTTGCGTCAGCTCGCCGATAGCCACAGCATCGTTACAGAGGCCCGGGGTATGGGCCTGCTCCAGGCGGTGGAGTTCGACCGCGAGGTGGGCATGGACGTTACCCGCGCCTGCTTGGAAGCGGGACTCCTCGTCAACCCGGTGAAGCCTAATGCCATCCGCATCATGCCGCCGCTTATCATAACGAAAGCAGATGTGGACGAGGCAGTGGAAAAGCTGGACTCAGTGCTGCGTAAGTTGTAAAATTATCCCGGCTTTGGTCGCTGTCGTGACCGGCCGGTCTTATTCCACATTGGGACCGCACAGAAAAATGCCCAGGAGCCTCAGCTATGCCCCAAGACAAGCTCGTCCTCGCCTACTCCGGCGGCCTCGACACCTCGGTAGCCATCCCCTGGATCGCCGAGACCTACGGCTATGAGATCATCGCCCTTACCATCGACGTGGGCAATGAGCGTGACTTCACCACGATCCGCGATCGCGCCCTGCAGATCGGCGCCTCTAAGTGCATCGTCAGCGACGCCAAGGACCTCTTCATCCGCTACTTCGCCTTCCCCGCTCTGCAGGCGGGTGCCATCTATGAAGGCGAGTACCCTCTGGCGACCGCCCTCTCGCGGCCCCTTATCGCGAAGCTCCTGGTGGACGTCGCACGAGAGGAAGGCGCTACTGCCGTAGCCCACGGCTGCACCGGCAAGGGCAACGACCAAGTGCGCTTCGACGTTAGTGTCGCTGCGCTCGCGCCCGACATAAAGGTAGTCGCGCCTGTGCGGGAGCAGCGAATGACCAGGGAAGAGCAGATCGCATACGCCGCCAAGCGTGGCATCACGTTGCCCTGGAGCAAGGATAAGATATTCTCCATCGACGAGAACCTATGGGGTAGGGCCATCGAGGCCGGGCTCCTGGAGGACCCCTGGAC
>JACQUE010000166.1 GCA_016210425.1 Chloroflexota bacterium
AGGGTGGCGCTATCGTCACCATCGGCTCGGTCAACACCTTCCGCGGCGCCGGCGGCTGGCCCTATCCCGCGGCCTGCGGCGCCCTGTTGGGGATGACGCGCTGTCTAGCGATGGAGCTCGCTCCCTATAAGATCCGCGTCAACCTGGTCGGCATGGGCACGACGCACACCGAGTCTCTGGAGGAGCTCTCGGGCGGGCGCGAGGCCCAGGACATGAGCGCCGCCAGCATACCCCTAGCACGCGTCGGCTGGCCTAGGGACACGGCTCCCATCGTCGTCTGGCTCTGCTCCGACGAGTCGGAATACGTGACCGGCGAGACCATCACCGCCGATGGCGGCTGGATCTACACCCACTGGCTGGGCGGCGTCGACCTTAACCTGAGAGCATACCGTGCGAAGCCGAAGGCTCTCTGGACAGAGAAGCCCTAGAGGAGGAGAAGATGCGACCTTATCCCGACGAGCTTATACAGGGCATGCGCTGGTCACTGCAAAACGTGATCGTGCCGGAGCTGACCAGCGACTGGGCCAAGAGCGTGGCCGGCTCGCTGAACCGCCTCCTGGCCATCGTAGAGGTGCGCTGGCAGAAAGAGGCGGCCTACCTTATCCAGGACACCCAGGAGATGGGGGAACTCTTCCGCACCCTCAGCAAGGCCTTCAGGGAGGCGCCACTCTCCGGCCAGGCCGCCCTCGGGGCGCTGGCGAAGGAGATGCAGCAGACCCTGACGACGGCCCATCGGGCCGAGGGCGAGTACCCGTCTGTGCCCGTCCTGACCGGGGAGAACGCCGCCTATCGCCAGACGCTCTGCAACGTCATCGAGGGCATGAAGGACGCGGCCAAGAACGGCGCCAGCAAGGAGACGCTGGACGGCCTGCGCCACCAGGTGCGCCTCTTCCTGCGCCGCCAGACGGACCGCGACAGCGAGCTGGCCCAGGCGACCTTCGGGCGGCCGGTGCAGCCTCCGCCGCCCCAGCCCACGGCGCGAGCCACTGCCGGCCAGTAGAGAATTCGTAGAGACTGGAGAGAACGATGAATAGAGATGCTGTTGAAGCCTCCTTCCGAGAGCATATGCCCGAGAGGAAGAACCTGCGGGTGGCCAACCTCTTTCGCAACGTGGGCGGCATGTCCCGCCAGACCTACTTCGCCGACCTGGAGTGGGAGGAAGGCGGCCAGAAGCGCCAGCAGCGCTACACCGTCCGCATGAACCACCCCGGCGGTCTGGTGGTGCCGGTGCCGCTGTGGTGGGAGTACCGCTGCCACAAGGCCCTTTACGGCACGGAGATCCCCGTAGCCCAGGCCCTCTGGTACGAGGAGGATGCCCCCTGGGAGCCCGGCACCTCCTCCTACATCCGCGAACACATCGAGGGCGTCTCAACACCGGCCCGCCTCTACTCGCCGGAGGAGACGGCGCTGCGGGCCAAGATCGGCTACGACTTCGCCGAGATGCTGGCCCGCGTCCATATGCTGGACTGGAAGAAGGCCGGCTTCGACCAGTTCATGGAGGTCCCCAAGGACGACGTGGACTGCGCCATGCACCGCCAGCGCCACTGGAAGAAGAACTACGAGGATAACCGCCTCGAGCCCAGGCCAGCCGTGACGGAGCTCTACGCCTGGCTGGAGGAGAACGCCCCCAAGAAGGTGGAGCGGGTGTCGCTCGTCTGGGGCGACGTGGGCGTCGGCAACTTCATCTTCCACGGCGACAAGATCGTCGCCCTCACCGACTTCGAGCAGTCGCACCTGGGTGACCCCCTGAAGGACTGGGCTTCCGCCCTCTGGCGCGGCGTCGGCAGCCTGCTGCCCCGCGAGGAGCTCTTCCGCCGCTACGAGGAGGTCAGCGGCATCAAGGTGAACGAGGAGAGCGTCCGCTACTATACGATCTTCATCAACACCGAGTACACCACCACCTGCAACTTCCCGCTGAAGAACAACTACCTGCCCAGCAAGGACAAGGATGCCACCATAGCCTCGCTTACGCTAAGCGTCCCCTACGTGTGCCCCGACCGCGGGCTGCGAGAGATGGGGTACTAGGCAACATCTGGAGCAGAAAGAGGGACGGGCTGATGGCCCGTCCCTCTTTCTGTCATCTGGCCAAGGCAGGGCGTCTATCTCTAGCCTCCTGCCGCAGGCTGTTGGCTTTCGGCGGTTATTCAGAAGGGTTTGAAGACCATGAACACTACAATGAGCGCAACGATGAGAACCTGGCCAACGAGAGGTGGGCCTGGATTGGCAAAGGCTTTGGTCAGTTCGGCCGTCATCTCGCCCTTTGCAGCATAGGTCGGGCAACATGTAACCTACCGCGACCACAAGGCGCCCGGCGAATACGGCCCAGGACGCCAGTACCCAACTCGTCCCCAGTAAGCCATAGCCCTGGCGCCACGCCAGGATGGCTCCCGTTGCTCCGGCGATATGGCACCCTGTAGGGAGAAGAAAGTCCCGAAGAATACAGCGTAGTCCAGGGTGAGGCGTATGAAGGCTACGTCTTTTGAGTGCGAAGCCCGCATCATGAGCACATTAACAGCCACAACGCCGGCGATGAACCAGAGGACGGCCATGATGTGAAAGAACACAAGATAAGTCATTGTTGCATCTCCTAAATAATATGCCGGCCATCGTTCCAGAATGCTAGCAAATCTGTCAATACATGGTTGAATTGTAGTTCGGCCCAAACCTTGACACCTTAGCCGCCCCCTCCCTATAATTAGGGAGTCCCAGGAAAGGTGGCCTTCTATCATGCGTTTCAACGTTGCCCAGCTACTTAAAGAGCCCATAGGGGCCAGCAGAGCATACGATACTGCCGAGGAAGGTCCTGCCCTCAACGAAGGCGGCAAACGGTCGTTCGTGCAGGGAGATGTCTCGCTCCTGCGCCTTGATCGGGGCATCCTGGTTGAGGGACGGCTGCGGCTTGCTGTGGAGGAGGAATGCAGCCGCTGCCTGGAGCCCTTCATCCAGTCGGTCGCCATCGAACTGCAGGAGATATACCTTCCCACCATCGACATCGTGACGGGGCTGCCCCTGCCGATTGACAGGGAGTCCGACGCCTTCTACATCGGCCACAACCACGAGATCGACCTGACCGAGGCCGTGCGACAGTACGGGCTCCTAAACACGCCGCTGAAGTTCCTATGCCGGCCCGATTGTGCGGGCTTCTGCCCCGGCTGTGGCGCCGACCTGAACAGGACCACCTGCCGCTGCGTCAAAGAGGAGGAGCAGCAGATGGCCACAGTGAGGGTTGTGGCCGCTGGCCGCCAGCGAAGACGAACAAACTGAGAGGTAATAAGGTCTTATGGGAGCGCTTCCAAAAAGGAAAACATCGAAAGCCCGGAAAGGCGAGCGCCGCAGTCACCTGCAGTTGAAGACTCTCCCCCTTTCCCCATGCCCTCACTGCCGCACCCTCAGGCCGACCCACCGGGTCTGCCCCAACTGCGGCACGTACGCCG
This sequence comes from Chloroflexota bacterium, assembly GCA_016210425.1. GTDB lineage: Bacteria > Chloroflexota > Dehalococcoidia > JACQUE01 > JACQUE01 > JACQUE01. Next base: position 3,435 of record JACQUE010000166.1, read on the forward strand.
GACGGGAGATCGTCAGGGTTAAGGGGCCCGCCGCCGACTAAGCTCCACATTTTCCGCACAACAGCCGCTACCATTTCCCATCTCCGGTGTTATACTCCTTGAAACACCGGTCCAGATCAGCATTAACCTACGATTGGAGGGGGCCTGTGTCGGCGGACATAAACCCAGCCAGCAACGGATCAGCCAAGGTCGCCTGCGTCTTCCCCGGCCAGGGCTCACAGGCCATCGGGATGGGGCAAGACCTCTACAATGAGTTTAAGTCGGCGCGCGACGTCTTCGCGGAGGCCGACGAGACCCTCAAGTTCCCCTTGAGTCGCCTCTGCTTTGAGGGCCCAGAGGACGACCTGCGCCAGACGGTGAACCTTCAGCCCGCCATCATGACGGTGAGTTGGGCCTGCTACCGGGCTGCTCAGGAGGCGGGCAAGGTCAACGGACACTTCGCTTACACGGCCGGCCACAGCCTAGGCGAATACACCGCCCTCGTCGCCTCTCAGTCCATCTCCTTCAGCGACGCCCTGCGCCTCGTGAGGGAGCGCGGTCGGCTGATGCAGATGGCGGGCGAGATGACGCCGAGCGGTATGGTCGCCATACTCGGCCTGGATGAGAGTATTGTCGAGGAGATCTGCCGGGAGACAGGGGCGCAGATCGCCAATATAAACTCGCCGGGGCAGATAGTGGTCAGTGGGGCCAAAGAGGCCGTAGCGATGGTCATGGACCTGGGTCGCGCCCGCGGCGCCCGCAAGTGCGTGCCCCTCGCCGTCAGCGGAGCCTTCCACTCCCATATCATGCGCCCCGCCCAGGAGGGTATAGCCGAGGCCGTCGGCAGCACACGCTTCCGCGACCCGATCGTCCCCGTGATAGCCAACAGCACGGCCAATCCCATGGTGGAGGCCGAGCAGATCCGCGATGAGCTCGTCGCCCAGCTCTGCAACTGCGTTCACTGGACCCGCTCGGTGGAGTACATGGTGGGAGCCGGCGTCTCCACCTTCGTCGAAATAGGACCGGGGCGCGTCCTCACCGGACTTATCCATCGCATAAACGGCGAGGTTGACCTCCTCAATATCGATAGCGCGAAGGCCATTCATAGCCTCGCGTCTTAGCGCCGCTTCCCCTTGGCGCACCGCACGCTGCTATGTTATGCTAACAAGCTGGGGGGTGAAGCCCGTCGGCGGAGGATTTCGGAATGGCCGGCATAAGGCGCAAAGCTCGACAGGTCGCCTTGCAGGCCCTCTTCGAGGTAGATTTCACGCGACACGACCCCGCTGAAACCATGGAGCGCCGGTTGCAAGAGACTCCCCTCCCGGAAGAGGCGGCTGCCTTCGCCAGGGAGCTTGTATCAGGAGTCCTCCAAAACAGGGCTCGCATCGACGATGCCGTCGCTGCGGCAGCTCCCCTCTGGCCCCTAGACCAGTTGGCGCCCGTGGATCGGAATATCCTTCGACTTGCTGCCTATGAGATGCTTTTCGGGCCGAAGATCTCACCCAAAGTAGCCATAAACGAGGCAGTGGAGCTGGCAAAGACCTTCGGCGGCGACAGCTCGGCCAAGTTCGTCAACGGCGTGCTGGGGGCTATCGAGAAGAAGGGCTCGCCCGCCGGTTCGGCTAAGGCGGGAAGAGGCTAATAGCACCAGAAGGAGATGATTAAGTGGCCACCGTTTTTGAGCGAATGAGGAAGATCATCGTCGACCAGTTGGGAGTCTCTGAGGAAGAAGTGAACCCAGCCTCCTCCTTTGTGGACGATCTGAACGCCGACTCCCTTGACCTAGTCGAGCTAATCATGTCGATGGAGGAGGAGTTTAGCGACGGTGCTAAGCCCCTGGAGATCTCCGACGATGACGCGGAGAAGATCCGGACGGTCCAGGATGCCATCGACTACCTTAAGGAGCATGGCATAGAGGACCAATAAGATATCTATGCCGGCCTACCGGGGAGGTCCCCAATGGATGTATTCGGTTTAGGGCCCATGGAGCTGGTGGTTGTCCTCCTTGTGGCCTTCCTTCTTTTTGGACCAAGCAAGCTGCCTGAGATCGGCCAAACCCTTGGCAAGGCCATTCGCGAGTTCCGCAAGGCCACAAGGGACATCGGCGAGGACATCAGCCAGGGTCTGGCCAGGGCGGATGACAAACCGGCTGCGGCAGCCTCCTCTCCAATTGACGCCGAGAGAGCGAGCCTGCTTTCGGAGAAAGCGGAGATCGAGGCCGAGCGGGCGCGTCTGGCTGTAGAAAGGGCGCAGGTGGAAGCTGAGAAGGCACGGCTCGCCGCCCAGATGGAGGGCAGCCGGGCGAGCGTGAAAGCGGGAGTGGAGGGAGCCGGGGCGATCCTGGCCCCGCCGGCTAGCGAGGACACCGCCCCGAGGCAAGGGAGCTAGACCCTCTTGCCTGGAGCAGCACCCCACTTCATGGACAAAGACAACCGGTTGACCATCGGTGAGCATCTGGCGGAGCTGAGAGGGCGGCTCTTTGCATCGGTCATCGCCCTCGTGGTGACTACTACCGCATCCTTCTTCTTTGCCCCCTGGGTCTTTCATATCCTCAAGTCTCGGGCCGGCGAGGTCCAGCTTATCCGCACCCAGGTGACCGAGATGATCGGCGCCTACATGAAGGTTTCGCTTATTGCGGGCGTCGTCCTGGCGATGCCCTTCATCTTATATCAGCTCATTATGTTCATCGCCCCCGCCCTCACCTCCCAGGAGAAGAGATACCTTTATATACTGCTGCCGGCGGCCCTACTCTCCTTCCTGGGCGGCGCCACGTTCGCCTACTTCATCCTGCTGCCGCCGGCCTTGCACTTCCTGCTCAGCTTCGGCAAGGACATCGCGCAGCCTCTTATCAAGGTAGGCGATTACGTCAACGTTGTCGTCTCCCTCACCTTCTGGATCGGCCTCATCTTCGAGACGCCCCTAGTAATCTTCTTTTTGGCACGCATCGGCGTAGTCAACTCGGCGATGCTGTCCAGATTCCGCCGCTATATGATTGTCGTGGCCTTCCTGCTGTCGGCCATCATCACGCCCACCTTCGATCCGGTTAACCAGACCATCGTGGCCGTACCTATTATCGTTCTCTATGAGTTGGGCATATGGCTGGCGAAGCTGGCCCAGGCGAGGCGGCGAAAGGTCATGCGGCCGTTGCCGCAGCCCGCTCACGATTGACTTAGCCGTCCATATGTGCTATTTTCCTGAGGGTTGAAAGGGATGTTGCGAGCCAGGGGAATTATCTATCTGGCGACCGGCGCTGTCGGCGGGCTTCTGGGCGGCTTGCTGGGCGTCGGAGGAGGCATCATCTTCGTTCCACTGCTGACGGGCCCTGGTGGCCTCCAGCGTCGCCTCGCCCACGGCACGTCCCTGGCGGTGGTTATATTCGTGGCCCTGGCTGCGGCGCCATACTATTGGGCGAAGGGAGACATCGGCTGGTCAACGGTGGCGGCCCTGGCAGTTGGAGGTATTTTCGCCTCTGTAGCCGGAGCGCGGCTGATGGCGCACTTACCCACCGACGTCCTGAGCCGACTTTTCGGTCTGCTGGTGCTGGCAACGGCGGCTCGCCTGCTCTGGTAGCCGCTTCTTTTATAGGCCGAGGACTTTGCTGACCGCTACTTTCGCCGTTACGATAACAGTTGGCCTCGCGGCCGGCTTACTCGCCGGGCTTCTCGGGGTAGGCGGCGGCATCATCATGATCCCCGCTATGGTTCTCCTGCTCGGCATCAAGCAGCACATGGCACAAGGCAACTCCCTGGCTGTCATGGCCGCGCTGGCCTTCGTAGGCTCAGCCGTCCACTACCGCCACGGCAACGTCGACCTGCGAGCCGTCCTCTGGATGGCTCCAGCCGCCATCACCTTCGGCTTTCTTGGGTCCTGGCTGGCCGGCATGATCGACGCCACCTGGCTAAGGCGCGGCTTTGGAATACTCCTCCTCTTTGTCGGGTTGAGAATGGTGCTTTCCCGGCAGCGCGAGGGCAGGCAGGCATGATGGAGGCGGCATGTCGGCTTTGAGCGAGATCCGCGAGCAGATCCTACGCTGCCAAAGATGCAGCCTCTACTCACAGCCGGAGCATCGCTGCTACGTGCCGGGCGAAGGGCCCGAGGATGCGAGGATCATGTTCATCGGCGAGGCCCCGGGACAGCGGGAGAACGAGACGGGTAGCCCCTTCGTGGGTCCGGCCGGCAAGTTCCTGGAGGAGCTCCTGGCGTCGGCGGGCATGCGTCGTGAGGATGTCTTTATAACCAACATCATCAAATGCAAGCCCCCTCAAAACCGCGACCCCTTCCCCATTGAAATCGAGGCATGCCGCCACTGGATAGACAGTCAGCTCGAGATAATGAAGCCGCGCATAGTTGTCACCCTTGGCCGCTACTCCATGGCGAAGTTCTTCCCCAAGGACACCATCAGCAAGGTCCACGGGCAGGCGCGGCGCCGC
>JACQUE010000160.1 GCA_016210425.1 Chloroflexota bacterium
CGCTTCAGCCAAGCGAGGTCTTTCTCGCGATTGGCCCCATTGACCACCACGAAGTAACGGTTCCCGGCCAGGTGGTAGGCGATGATATCGTCGATAATGCCACCCTGCTCATTGCAGAGGAATGAATAGAGGCCCTTGCAGACCTCAGCGCGGGCTAGGTCGTTGGTGATCATACGCTGGAGGAAGGAGCATGCGCCGTGGCCGGTGAAGTCCACACGCCCCATGTGCGAGACGTCGAAGATGCCGGCGGAGCTGCGGACGGCCTGGTGCTCCTCGATGATCCCCGTATACTGGATGGGCATCTCCCATCCGGCGAAGTCGACCAGGCGCGCCCCCAGCTTAAGGTGGCTCCCGTAGAGGGGGGTTCTGCGAAGCTCCTTGGGCAAAACGCCTCCCTAAGAAGGTTCTTCCGTGGGCACGCGGGAATTATAGCACAAACGGATCGGCCGGCTCACCTGGTGGCAACAGCCGTCAAAGCAGCCAGGTCTATCTTTGCCAGCTCGATCTCCCGGTCCTTGCCTGCTTCCTTAGCGCCCTCCTGCACAGGCAACCGCTCCTGCGTCGAAGTATCGTAGATGCCGATGACGACTCGCAGCTCTCTGGGTGCGCCCGGAGGCAGGACCACAAAGAAGGTGTCTTCCACATCCTCTCCAGGCTGCCAGGCAGGCAAGGGGTAGCTTCCCATGAGGGGCTCCGCGTCCTTCTGGGCGATAAGCTTGTCACTCGCGTCCCGAAGGTGGACGAAGACCGTAGCCCGCCGCCTGTCGCTGAGCCCCTTCCACAATAGGCGCACCGCCAGCACGCGCTCGTTCAGCCGCAGGCTCCAGCCGTTAAGCTGCAGCCGCTCACCGAAGGTAAGGCGGACCTGCCCGGCGGCCACCGGAGGAGGCAGCGTCAGCCGGTAAAAGACCTCGGGGGCCAGAGAGTCACCGGGGGTGCCGAAGCGGGCGGCCTCAGCGTAGGTGACGTGGAACCAATCGGTGCTGTTCACCTGCTGCTGCCACGTCCCGCGCTTGATCAGGGTGTACTCCGGCAGGAAGCGAGCGATGGCATAGTCCAGGTCGCCCAGGTGCTTCTGCATCTGGGGCGAGACGAGGGCGAAGGTATCCAGAAGGCGGCTGCCGGAGATGTACCCCGGTATGCCCACATCTTCGATGAGGACTAGGTCCCCCTTCGGTATGTTGTTCGTCATCCACACCCCAATACCTTCGTATGTCACGTTGTGGGGCGGCGTCCTCACCGCCCAGGAATAACGCACGGAGCTCACCGCCAAGGGGATCAGCAACCCCACCGCCACGGCAGCGAAGGCACCCGCTCTCGCGACCCTCCCCGGCGCCGCCAACGATGATATCCTCTTCTCCAGGATGGCAAGGCCTCGCCCCATCAGCACGCCGTAAGCAACGAAGGCCGGGGCAAAGTACCAGAATGATGCCCACGGACCCAGGAGACTGTAGGCGACCACGAGGCTTGCGCCCCAGGCGAATAGGAGGATGTTGCGAGGCTGGCGCAAAGAGAGGAGCGCCGGAAAGGCCAGGACTACAAAGAAGGGGCTTCGCCAGTTGGTGGGGCCGAGGGATGTGGCAGCGTCCTGGAAGAATACGAGGGGGCTCCGCAGGCCACCCTTTGCTCCCAACGTCCCTGGCAGGGGGCCGCCGAAGTAGGGCCAGGCGAAGAGGACCCAGGGCAATACAATCGCTACACAAGCCAGAACGTAGCCCCAGGGCAGGCGTCGCCGCCGAACAAGCCAACCGAGCCCCAGAGCGGCCGCCAGCAGAAGGCCGTCAGGGCGCGTGAGGGTCGTCAGGCCAACGACGATGCCCGAGGCACGCTCACGGCCTCGCTCAAAGAGCCAGAAGCTGAGGAGCATAAGGAGCGAGTAGAAGGCAGTCTCCAGACCGAGGGTCTCCACCAGCAGCCCGTTGGAGACGACGAAGGCCGCAGCCAGCATCCCCGGCAGGCGCCGGCCACACAGCACGTAGACGAGACATCCTACTCCGAAGAGGGCCGCCGCTGAAACGGCGACGCTCACCGCGGGCAGGTTGTGCGCGATGAAGTAGAAGCCGGCGAGAATCAGCGTATAGAGAGGCGTCGTGGTGCCCAAGACGCGCTCTCCGGGCTGATAGACGAAACCCACTCCCGTCGCTATGTTCTTGGCATAGCGATAGGTGATGGCCATATCGTCGATCCAGTAGTTGGAGAGGCGGTAGGCCAGCAGCCCGCACCAGATGGCGAGCCCCAGCAGGAAAAGAGTCTGCCAGTTGATGAAGCGGCGTATGGCCGCCGCGCCGTTGCCGGCCCTCATTGGCTGGAATCCATGTTCTCGCCCTGATAGCGGCCCCTATACCCCTCGGCGACCTCTTCGGTCAGCACAAGAAAGACAAGCTGCAGAACGCGGGCGTTTCGCTCCAGGCGGAAGCCCTGGGGGTTGTATACGACCAGCAGGGCCTGAGAGCGGCCGGAGTAGCCGGCGTCCCAGACAGCGTTGTGGACGGCGACGCCGCAGCGCAGGAGGCTGGAGCGGGGCTTGCCGAGAGCCGTCACATCACGGGGTAAATGGACGATCTCGTTGAAGGTGACGAGGTAGGGGCCCGGAGTGAGCGCTATCCAGCCATCGGCGCCCCATGCCAGGGGCGACATCTCCGAGAGGAGCCTTCCGGCGCTGTCTGCCGCCATGCGCCCCGCCGAGCGAAAAGCCGCCACCTCCCGCACAGTAATGTCTATCCCGTTGGGCTGCACCTGCTGATCCGGGGAGTAGAGCCCTTCGACGAGGGGCGGTGTTTGCGCCAGCAGACGCAATAAGCTCTCCCGCCCGAAGACACATCCCTTGGGAACGCTGCTCATGAGGCCTTTCTCGAGGAAGCTGCTCGCATTCTAGCGGCCTGAGGCCGCCAGCCGCAAGATAAGGACCGGATAAAGCGAAGGCCGCCGCGCAAGGTGCGCAGCGGCCTCGTCACAAGCTAGTTGGCGGTTAGGCGGACTCGTCCGCGACGAACTCGCCCACAGGGCTCCCCGTGCTGGAGAACAGCAGCGGGCGGCGCTTGCCCTGCAAAACTTCCGCGTCAATGACGCACTTGCGGACGTCGCTCAGAGACGGGATCTCGTACATGACGTCCAGCAGCCGCTCCTCGATGATGGTCCGGAGCCCGCGGGCGCCTGTCTTGTAGCGCAGAGCCTCCTCGGCGGCAACCTCCAGCGAGTCCTGGGTGAAGACGAGGTCCACCTTATCCAGGGCGAAGAAGTGTTGGTACTGCTTCACGATGGCGTTCTTGGGCTCGGTGAGGATGCGGATCAGGTCCTCTTTCTCCAAGGCATCCAGAGCCACCACCATGGGCATGCGGCCAACGAACTCGGGGATGAGCCCATACTTCAGCAGGTCGTCGTGAGTCACTTTGCGCAGCAGCTCGCTGATCGTAGAGGTCTTCTTGCGGGCGGCCACATCAGCCTTGAAGCCCATCGGCTTCACGTTCTTACCGACGCGCCTCTCGATGACCTTGTCCAGCCCCTCGAAGGCTCCACCACAGACGAACAGAATGTTCTTCGTGTTGATCTGGATGAAGTCCTGGTGGGGGTGCTTGCGCCCGCCCTGGGGCGGCACATTGGCAGTCACGCCCTCGATGATCTTCAGCAACGCCTGCTGCACGCCCTCGCCGGAGACGTCCCGGGTTATCGAAGGGTTGTCGGCCTTGCGGGCGATCTTGTCGATCTCGTCGATGTAAACGATGCCCCGTTCGGCGCGGCTGATATCGTAGTCGGCGGCCTGGATGAGGCGCAGGAGGATATTCTCCACGTCCTCGCCCACATAGCCGGCCTCAGTCAGGGCCGTTGCGTCGGCGATGGTGAAGGGCACGTCCAGGATGGTCGCCAGGGTACGCGCGAGAAGGGTCTTACCACAGCCGGTGGGACCCAGGAGAAGGATGTTGCTTTTCTCAAGCTCCACGCCTGAGGAGTCCTGGCTTGCGCCAACACGCTTGTAGTGGTTGTAAACAGCGACACTAAGGACCTTTTTGGCCTGCTCCTGGCCCACCACGTACTGGCTTAGCAGGTCATAGAGGCGCTTTGGAGGCGGTATCTTACTCCCCACCAGCCTGGGCTGTTGAGGCTTTGGGGTCTCCTCAGCTATGATCTCCCGGCACAGCTCCACGCATTCATCGCAGATGTAGAC
>JACQUE010000161.1 GCA_016210425.1 Chloroflexota bacterium
ATCCTACGCGCCCGGCCAGTCAGGGCAACCAAGCGCTCTTGTGGGCGATTTAGGTGGGAGACAAAATCCCAGCGGGTCTCTATCTCCTCTCCCCTACACTCTCCCCTACTCGTCCTTGACCCCCTTTCCACCCCTTGCTATACTACGGCGAATCCTTTTCCTCGAAGCGGTGTTTATCCCTATGGCAACGAGAGTTTTCCCTACGGTTGAAGGGGGTTGGGCAGCCGAGAGTGACGAGGCGCTGGTTGAGAGGGCCCGCTTCGATGCCGAAGCCTTCGGGGAGCTATACGAGCGCTACATCAGCCGCATCTATAGCTACCTGTACTATCGGACCGGAAGCCAGGCCGACGCGGAGGACCTAGCCGAGAAGGTCTTCCTGCAGGCCCTCGCCAATCTCCCTCGTTACACGCAGCGCGGGAGGCCTTTTGCGGCCTGGCTGTACACTATCGCGCACAACCTGCTGGCCAACTGGCATCGCGACCGGCGACGGCGCAACGCTATGCCGATCGACGATACGCGCGACCTGGGGATCGAGGCTCCCAGCCAAGAGAATTGGGAGGAGGCATCCACCCTGCGCCAGGCGGTCGGGGAGTTGCCCCAGAACAGGCAGCTCCTGGTGCACCTTAAGTACGTGGAGGAGATGTCCAACGCTGAGATCGGAGCCATCATGGGTCTCAGCGAGGGGGCAGTCAAGAGCCTCCTCCACCGCACTTTGCGCAGCCTGCGGCAGAGGATCGCCATCAGCCCGGACGAGAGGTGAGGTACAGGCTCATGCAACGGAACGAGACGGGTCTTCTGCAGAACAACGGGTCCTCCGAGGCGGCGGGCCTGACGGCGCTGGTGGGCAACCTGAAGCGCGTCTTCCCGCGCATGACGCCTCCGGATGTCTTTCGGGCGGAGCTACGGCAGCGCCTTGTGGTTGCCGCTTCAGCACGGGGCCCCGAGATAGCAGTCATTCGCTCCCGCCAACCCAGCTCTTCGGTCCTCGTAGGCGCCGCCGCCCTGTCGCTGGCCGGCGTGGCGATTTTGCTTTGGCGTAGCCACTCTCAGGAGAAGCGCTCCCGGCTGGCCGCCGCAGGGAGCTAGAGGGATGGCATTGGGTTCGTGTCATTCCGAGCGTCAGCGAGGAATCTGGCTCCTATTTGGACGAGCGTTCTTGGTAAAAGTAGCAAGACCCCTCGACTTCGCTCGGGGTGACAAGTGGGTGCACGTTTTTCATCCTCCGTGGCATCTATAAGGGACACGGACGATCCTACGTATCCGGCAGCAGAGGTAAACGTTTGAATAGACGGGCGCAGATCACGGGCTGGGGCATGTACGTGCCCGAGAAAGTCTTGACCAATTTCGAGCTACAGGGCATGGTCGAGACGACCGACGAGTGGATCCGCTCCCGTACCGGCATCGCTGAGCGACGCATCGCCGCCCCCGAGGAGACGAGCTCCAGCTTGGCCACCGAGGCCGCGAGACGCGCGCTCGCCGTCGCCGGCCTTCCCCCCGAAGCCCTGGACATGGTCATCGTCGCCACAACAACGCCAGACCAGATCGTGCCGTCGTCGGCCGCTTTCGTCCAACACGCCCTCGGCGCCAAACGCGCCGGCGCCTTCGATCTCAATACCGCCTGCAGCGGCTTCGTCTACGCCCTCTCCGTCGCCTCCCAGTTCATCGCCGCCGGCACCTACCGGCACGTGCTCGTCGTCGGCAGCGAGGTCTACTCCCGTATCCTGAACTGGCAGGACCGTGGCACCTGCATCCTCTTCGGGGATGGCGCGGGGGCCGTGGTCCTGAGCGCCGGCGTGGGGGAAGAGGGGATCTTGGGCTTCGTCCTGGGAAACGACGGATCGGGCATCGACTTGCTTTACGTCCCAGGCCCTTGCGGAAGCCCCCTGGACCCCAGACGCAACGGCGGCTTCTATGTGAACATGGCCGGACAGGAGGTCTTCCGCTTCGCCGTCAACGGGATGGCCAAGGCGACGACGGATGTCCTGGCGGCTGCCGGCCTTCGCTTCGATGACGTTGCCCTCGTCCTGCCCCATCAGGCCAACAAGCGCATCATCAGCGCCGTCGCGAGGCAACTGCGGCTAGACGAAAGCCTCTTCTACTGCAACCTGGAGAAGTACGGCAACACCTCCTCGGCCTCGGTGCCCATCGCCCTCTGCGAAGCGCTAGACGAGGGCAGGATCAAGCGGGGTGACAACCTGGTCATGGTGGCCTTCGGAGGCGGCTTCTCCTACGCCGCACTGGCCCTCCGGTGGGGAGCGAGTCAATGCTCCACTCACCGCGAGGAGACGGCGACGCCGGAGACTTCATAGGGCAGCGAGCTCTCGCCTGCAGGCGGGGACATTAAAGCATAACCTAAGGAGGAGAAAGATGTCGGTATCTGCCCAGGCAGTGCCCAGGGGGAGAACGCTGATGGAGGCAATCCTCCCCACCACGAACCTGTCCAAGGAGACGGCCTTCCTGCGCGACGTCGTTCTCGTGGTGGGCTTCAGCTTCCTGACGGCCCTCGTAGCCCAGATCGCCTTCCGCATCCCGACCACCACCGTCCCCATCACCGGCCAGACCTTCGGGGCGCTGCTGACCGGTGCCGCACTGGGCCGAAAGCGAGGCGCCCTCTCGATGCTGCTCTATATGGCGATGGGCATGTTCTGGCTGCCCGTCTTCGCCCCGTCAGCCAAGGCGATGGGAGGCGCGACGGCCCACGTTGTCCTGCCCTGGGCCGGCAGCAAAGGCTTCATCTGGGACATGTCCAGCGGTGGCTACATCGTCGGCTTCGTCCTGGCAGCCTACCTGGTCGGCTGGCTGGCTGAGAAGGGCATGGACCGGCGCGGCAGCGTGGCCTTCGTGATGGCCCTGGGCAACATCGTTATCTATGCGGTGGGCCTGGTCTGGCTGGCCGCCTTCATCGCCTCCGATACCATCGTGCCCGGCACGGACAAGACCTACTACCAGGTCATCTCCGGCGCCAACGTCTTGGACAAGACCCTGCGCGGTGGCCTCTACCCCTTCATTGGCGGCGACGCCATCAAGCTGGTACTGGCCTCCATGGCCCTGCCTTCCGCGTGGGCGCTGGTGAACCGCTGGAAGAAGTAGTTTACAGGCAACACAGTACAAGCGAGGGGGTGCAGCCCCAGAGGCCGCGCCCCCTCTTCAGCCTTGTCATAGGCGAAGGAGTCCTCGTTTGGAGATTACCTGGCTTGGCCACTCCTGCTTCCGTTTGAGAGGCAGGGACGCCACTGTGATCACGGACCCCTACGACAAGTCCATCGGCTACTCACTGGGCAAACCATCGGCCCAGATCGTCACCGTCAGCCACGACCACCCCGGCCACAACGCCGTTTCAAACGTCGGCGGGAGCCCCCAGGTCCTCCTTGGTCCAGGGGAGTACGAGATCGCCCGCGTCCTTATCACCGGCATCCGCACCTTTCACGATGCTGAGCAGGGCAAGAAGCGGGGCAAAAATACGGTCTACCTCATCGCCATGGACGAGCTAACGATTTGCCACCTGGGGGACCTTGGCCACGTGCCGACCGCGGAGCAGGTGGAGGCTCTGAGCAACGTCGATATCCTGATGACGCCCGTTGGCGGCGAGAGCACCATCGACGCTGCCGGAGCTGCTGAGGTGGCGAACCTCCTCGAGCCCAAGGTCATTATACCGATGCACTACAAGACCCAGGCGACAGACAGGAACCTGGAGCCGCTGGACCGCTTTCTGAAGGAGATGGGACTCAAAGAGGTGGAGCCTCAGCCGCGACTCTCGATCACAAAGGCGACCCTTCCCCATGAGACGCAGGTGGTGGTGCTGAGCTACCAGAGGTAAAGAGGAAATCTGCGGCAATGGAAAAGGGGCCTTTTCAGGCCCCTTTCTTCTTTGCTTTCCGTCTTCCGCTAGGGCAGGTAGTCCAGCGGGTTCACCTCGACACCGTTCTTTGTAATACGAAAGTCCAGATGAGGGCCTGTGCTGCGCCCCGTGTTGCCGACCCTGCCGATAAGCTGCCCCCGCGCAACCTGCTCGCCAACTCCAACGTCGAACTCGGATAGGTGGCTGTACCTGGTTTTGTAGCCATCACCATGGTCGACGAGGATATACCACCCGTAGCTCCAGCCCAACTTCACGGTCTCCACTACCACGCCGTCCCTGGAGGCGTACACGGGCGTGCCATAGGGCGGGCTTATGTCGATGCCCTCGTGGTTCCAACTGAAGTAGGTGAAGATGGGGCCTGTCGTCGGCCAACTGAAGCCGCTGCCTCCGGATCGGGCCAGCGCGGGAGCAGGGGCCGGCTTGGGCTGAACCGCCGGTTGCTGGGCTGCCACAGCGACCTGTGCAGGCTGGGGCTGGGGCGCGACTTTGGGTTGAGGCTGGGGTTTTGGCTTGACCCGCCCACCCGGGATCATCAGCTCCTTCCCCACCACCAGGAAGTTGGGGTTACTGAGGCCGTTGCTACGGAAGCCGATGATAGCTTCCGGCTCAACCCCGTAGTCGTCGGCGATGGAAGCCAGAGTGTCCCCCTTTTCCACTTTATATATTACCCCGTCAATCGGTGGGATCTTCAGCTCCTGGCCCACCTTCACGAAGTCGCTGTTCGTGAGGCTGTTGGCCCAGATGATGGTCTCCTGGGTAATACCGAACCTACGCCCAATGGCGGACAGGGTATCGCCGCCGGCAACGGTGTATACCGTTGGCCTTTTCTCCTCCGCCGGCTTCTCCTGGGCGGCTGGCTCCGCCGTTTTGGCCTCCGAAGGGGCCGCCGACATGGCCGAGACCAGGAAGTTTGGCTCCTCTTGGCTGGTCTTGTCGAAGGTTATCTGCAGAGGGTTCTTGAGGTAGGCCTGGCTATCGTTGGGGCCCAGGCTGGCGAGACGGTGGATGTACCAGTTCACATAGCGGCCTCCGACGCGGCCTCCAGCAGGTGTGCTTGAGGCTGAGGAAGCCCTGGAAGCCACCAAGGCGTAGCCAACGGCTAAGGTGAGGATCATAGCGTGGACAACGTAGCGGCTGAGTGCGAAGGAATGTACCGTCCTGCCTGCGCCGACGGTAGCCCGGCGTTGAGGATAGAGTGGCCTGATAAGAGGATGGGGGGCCGGCAGACCAATAGTGCTCCCGCCTATTTCAGACCTCCTCTCAACGCGCTGGAGCGGCTCGCTGGAGCCCCAGACAGCGTTCAGTTAATCGGGGGGCTGAGGGAGGTGCCTATCCAGGCTCCTCCGCTTTCCGTTAGGGCAGGTAGTCCAAGGGGTTAACCGGTACCCCGTTTTTAATTACCTCGAAGTGCAGGTGTGGCCCAGTGCTCCGGCCGGTGGTTCCGACGAGACCGATGAGCTGACCGCGTGTGATGCGGTCGCCGGGGCTCACCGCAAACTGGCCCAGGTGCCCATACCTGGTGCGGAAGCCATCGCCATGATCCACCAGCACATACCAGCCATAGCTCCAGCCCAGCTTCACCTCCTCCACTACCACTCCGTCTCCCGCTGCGTACACGGGCGTGCCGTAGGGCGGACTAATGTCGATGCCTTCATGTCCATCCTCACCGAAGTAGGTGAAGATAGGGCCAATAGTAGGCCAGCTAAACCCGCTGCCTCCGGCCCTCACCGGAGCCGGCTTGGGCGGAGTGGCCGGCAGTTTCGGCTGCTCGACCGCCGAGGCGCCGGCCCTCGCGCCAGGTATTACGATCTCCTTACCCACCACAAGGAAGTTAGGGTTTATGAGCCCGTTCGGCCTATACGCTATTATAACCTCCGTGTCAACCCCATAGGCAGCGGCGATGGACGCTATATTCTCGCCTTTTACAACCTTATGGACCACGAGAGCGCTGCCGGCGGCGCTGCCGCCGGAAGGTATCTTCAACTCCTGGCCGACCCTGAGCATGTTGGCGTTTGCCAGGCCGCTGGCCGCCACGATAGCCTGCTCGCTAACGTTGAAGCGACGGGCTATCTCGGATAGTGTCTCACCCTGAGCAACCACGTATGTCGCCGGCTGTGCCTTGGCTTCTTTCTGGGCCTCCGGGTTCGCCCCAGGATCGCTAACCTTCGCAGGCTCTGCTGTAGCCGCGGCCAGTCCCGCCGCATAGCCGCCGTCGCTCTCGCGCTTGCCTACCGTCATAGCCAACTGGTTTTTCAGGTAGGCCTGGCCATCGTCAGGGGCAAGACTCGCCAGGCGATGAATGTACCAGTTGATATAGCTGCCTCCTCCGCGGCCGCCCATTACTGGTGATGGAGTCGCGGAGTGGACTCTACTGGCTATCAGCGCAAAGCTCACTGCGAAGACCGTTATCAACCCGTGAATCAGATATCGACTGACAGGGAACGAGTGTATCGATCTGACCAGTATGGGCGGCGCTTCGCGGCTCGATTGTAGGAGCTTGGGGCCCGGACTCAGGGCCGGCAGACAATAGTTGCTCCCGCCTATCTCATACCTCCTTACTCAGCGTGGCGAGGAACTCGGCGTTATTCTGCGTTCGCGCGAGACGCTCCAGGACACGCTCCGTGGCGTCGGTAGAGGGCGAGTTCGTGGCGATCATGGAGACCATTCGCCTCAACAGCCAGACCTGACGGAGGGTGGTTTCGTCAAGGAGAAGCTCTTCCCGGCGTGTACCACTACGCTGGATGTCGATGGCGGGGAAGATGCGACGCTCCGACAGCTTCCGGTCCAGGTGAAGCTCCATGTTGCCGGTGCCCTTAAACTCCTCGTAGATCACGTCGTCCATGCGGCTGCCCGTATCGACGAGGCAGGTAGCGATGATCGTCAGACTGCCACCTTCCTCAATATTGCGGGCGGCGCCGAAGAAGCGCTTGGGCGGATAGAGGGCGCCGGGGTCGATACCGCCGGAGAGGGTGCGTCCGCTGGTGGGCAGGGCCAGGTTGTAAGCCCTGGTCAGACGCGTGATGCTGTCCAGCAGGATAACCACGTGGCGCTTGCCCTCCACCAGGCGCTTCGCCCGCTCCAGGCCCATCTCCGCCGCCTTGACATGGTCTTCCACCGGCTCATCGAAGGTGGAGCTTATGACCTCACCCTTGACCGAGCGCTTCATGTCTGTTACTTCCTCCGGACGCTCGCCGATGAGGCAGACCATGATGTGGATCTCCGGCCGGTTTAAGGCTATGCCGTTGGCGATATGCTTGAGGAGGATCGTTTTGCCCGCCTTAGGTGGCGACACGATGAGCCCGCGCTGGCCGCAGCCGATGGGGGCGATGAGGTCGATGAGCCGGCAGGAGAGCTCAGTCCCCTTGGTCTCCAGCCTAAGGTGTTCCGTGGGGAAGATGGGCGTGAGCCTATCGAAGTAGGGCCGCTGCTTGGCGACCTCCGGGTCCAGCCCGTTGACCGCCTCAACGCGAAGCAGCCCGTAATAGCGCTCGTTGTCTTTAGGAGGGCGAACCTGCCCGGTTACCATGTCGCCGGTGCGCAAGGCAAAGCGGCGGATCTGGGACTGGGAGACATAGACGTCGTTCAGGCTCGGCATCAAGCTCTCCTGGCGGAGGAAGCCGTAGCCGTCGTCTACGATCTCTAGGACGCCCCCCCGGAAAAGGTGACCTTGCTGCTCTGACTGCGCTTGCAGGAGGCGGAAGATGAGGTCCTGCTTCTTGAGGCTGCTGTAGCCGGAGATTCCGAGCTCTTTGGCTACTTCCATTAGATCTTCACGGGTTCTTGTTTCCAATTCTGCGATATTGATATTCACCTGTTTCTCCGAGGGTTACGATGCGAGGCACGTAGCGCATGCGTGTATAAGGGGCGAGAAAAGGGGCCCTTCCCCAATGTTTTGGCCATGCTATCACACATGAAAAAGTTTGTCAAAGCGTTTTCACCTCTTCTCGCTCATACACTTTGCGCCAGTCCTCCAAAAACCTTGCTATTCCGATGTCTGTTAGAGGGTGCTGAATCATCTGCATCAGCACCTTGTAAGGGATGGTTGCCACGTCGGCACCTGCCTTGGCGGCAACCACGCAGTGGAGCGGGTGCCGGATGCTGGCAGCCAGCACCTGCGTTGTGTAATGGCAGCGGGCGAAGACCTGGGCAATGTCGGCGACGATGGCCATCCCGTCGTGGCCGGCGTCGTCCAGGCGGCCGACGAAGGGGCTGACGAAGGTGGCCCCCGCCAGCGCCGCCAGCAGCGCCTGGTTTGCGGAGAAGCAGAGGGTCAAGTTTATCTTGATGCCCTCCCGCGATAGCACGGATGTGGCCGCCAGGCCGTCAGCCGTTATCGGCAGCTTTACGACCACGTTAGGCGCCCAGCCCGCCACCTCTCGGGCTTCCCGCATCATGCCCTGCCGGTCCAGGCTCAACACTTCAGCGGAGACCGGCCCGTCCACCAGCCCGCATATCTCCCGAACGGCCGCCTTGAAGTCGGGATGGCCCTCCTTGGCCACCAGGGTGGGGTTAGTGGTGACGCCGCTGATGACGCCTAGTTCAACACCGTGGCGGACCTCCTTGAAGTTGGCTGTGTCCAGAAACAGTCGCATGAAAACACCTCGCTAGTAGCGCTTGCACCTTGGGGGGAAGCTCGGACAACCGGGGCCATAAGCGGCCCCATTATTGCAGTTGGGACGAAATGATGATGGCTACAATCCCGATTCGAGCGGGAGTCGATGCTGGCTGCCCTCCCGCATGGTCTCCTTCGCCGCCCCGACGAAGTCGCGGAAGAGCGGATGGGGGCGATTGGGCCGGGACCGAAACTCAGGATGGAACTGGACACCTAGCATCCACGGGTGGCCACGGATCTCGGTTATCTCCACGAGCTCCCCATTGGCCGACAGGCCGCTGATAATGAGGCCGGCCTTCTCAAGGGGCTCTCGAAAGGCATTATTGAACTCGAAGCGATGGCGATGTCGCTCCTGCGCCACCGGCTTGCCATAGGCGCGCTCCGCCAGCGTACCCTCCTTGAGATGGCAAGGATAGACGCCTAGGCGCATTGTTCCACCCTTTTCACCCACGGTCCGCTGCTCAGACATAAGGTCGATGACCGGGTAGCGGGTGTTGAAATCGAACTCAGTCGAATTAGGCTCACCGTTGCCGAAGGCGAAGCGCGCCAGCTCGATAACCATCACCTGCATGCCGAGGCAGAGCCCGAAGTAGGGCACCTTGTTCTCCCTGGCGAAGGTTGACGCCTTGACCATGCCTTCGATGCCCCGTATCCCGAAGCCGCCCGGCACCACGATGCCGCTCGCCTCCCGCAGCACGTCCTCGCCACCCGCCTTCTCCAAATCCTCCGAATGCACCCACATTATGTCCACTGTGCGGTCGTGGCAGAGCGCCGCGTGGTGGAGGGCCTCCCGTACGGAGAGGTAGGAGTCCTGTAGCTCCACATACTTCCCTACCAGCGCTATCTTGATGCTCTCCTTGGGCCGCTTAATGTGCTCCACCATCGCTCGCCAGTCGTTCAGGTCCCGAAAGCTGGTGGGAAGCCCCATCCTCTCGATGATCAGGTCCCCCAGCCCAGCCTCCTCCAATATGAGAGGCACCTCGTAGATGGTAGGCGTGGTCAGGAGCGGGACGACAGCCCGCTTCTCCACATCGCAAAAGAGGGCGATCTTATCCTTGATATCATCGGAGACGGGCCGATCGCTGCGGCAGACGATAACATCGGGCTGTATACCGATGCTGCGCAACTCGCGCGTGCTGTGCTGCGTCGGCTTCGTCTTTAGCTCTCCTGTGGATATGTAGGGCAGCAGGGTCACGTGGATATAGAAAACGTTATCGCGGCCCACCTCGTTACGCATCTGACGAATCGCTTCAAGGAAGGGCTGCCCCTCGATGTCGCCGACGGTGCCGCCCACTTCCACGATAATCACGTCGGCGCCTGTGTCATCGGCCACCTTGCGAATGCGCGCCTTGATCTCGTTAGTCACGTGGGGGATCGGCTGGATAGTGCCGCCCAGGAACTCGCCACGCCGCTCTTTCGCGATGACGGCGCTATAGACCTGGCCGGTAGTGACGGATGATGCCCGAGTGAGATTGATATCTATGAATCGCTCGTAATGGCCGAGGTCCAGGTCGGTCTCCGCTCCATCATCAGTGACGAAGACCTCGCCGTGCTGGTAGGGGGACATTGTTCCCGGATCGACGTTGAGGTAGGGATCCAGCTTCTGGACGGAGACGGAGATGCCACGGCTTTTGAGGAGGCGTCCGATGGAGGCGGCGGTGATCCCTTTTCCAACTGAGCTTACGACACCGCCGGTAACGAAGATGTACTTTGCCATCGTCCCTATGGCTCTGCCTGGCCTCTTCTCTTAAACATTATTCATATCGCTCTATTGCCTTATTAAGGGACTCAGCATTGCCCGAGGGATCCGGTCAAACAATTATACAATGCACAGGCAACGTGGACTACTCGGGTCCCCCCGGTCAGAGAGAAGGCGTGTGGAGCACCACCGGAGTATATGTTAATGCTCTGTATTGTTTCTTGTCAAGAGGTTGACCCGCGGACGGCAGTCGCCCCGCTTCAGCTTGACAGGCCAGATGCCCCATGATAACGTTAGAAAAGCAACCGACCTAATAACGAGCCGCGCTAGGCAACAAACTGGGGGCAGTTTGGGTGGTGGCGGATTCCCCTTCGAGAGCTCACTTCCGGAACGCACTCTGCGGGCTCATTGTAGCATTCTCATCCTAGCGGCCCGCCAGGGTTAGCTCTCCTCCCGGTCATGGCTCCATCGGGACAGACCCTTGCCAAACCCAAAGCAAAATAGTGAACTAGCTATAGAGACGACCTTTCGGCCTGCTGGGTCAGACGCAGCCGAGCCGGGGGCCCGCTTACGAACACTGGGAGGAAGAAGGGATGGGTGGATTGAGAGTCCTCACGTGGCATATTCATAGCAGCTACCTCTACTACCTCTCGCAGGTTGACCACGAGTTCTACCTGCCCGTGAAGCCGGGGCGGCCCGATGGTTACGGGGGCCGCTCGGGCAACTTCCACTGGCCCGATAACGTCCACGAGGTCCCAGCCGACCAGGTTCGCCGCCTCAACCTGGACTGTATCCTCTTCCAGTCACGTAAGAATCTAATGGAGGACCAGCACGATATCCTCTCCCGGACGCAGCAGCGCCTGCCGCGCATCTACCTTGAGCACGATCCGCCACGTCAGCATCCCTCCGACACTCGCCATCCAGCCAACCATCCGGAGATCCTCCTGGTGCACGTTACACCCTACAATCAGCTTATGTGGGACAGTGGCTGCACGCCAACGCGAGTGATTGAGCACGGCGTTGTGGTGCCCGAGGCGATACGCTACACGGGCGAGTTGGAGCGTGGGCTCGTCGCCGTGAACGGCCTTGTGCATCGCGGGCGTCATGCCGGCGCCGACATCTTCGAGCGGGTCCGTAAGGAGATACCACTCGACCTCATCGGCATCGGCTCGGAGGAGATTGGCGGCCTAGGGGACATACCTCACTATGACCTGCCTGCCTTCGCCGCCCGCTACCGCTTCTTCTTCAATCCGACCCGCTACACGAGCCTTGGGCTCGCAGTTTGCGAGGCGATGATGCTGGGCATGCCTATCGTCGGGCTGGCCACGACGGAGATGGCTACGGTGGTGGAGAACGGCGTTTCGGGCCACGTGGAAAATAACGTGAACCGGCTGATCGACCGCATGCGCGAGCTGCTGGTGGACCCTTCGGAGGCGCACTGGCTGAGCAAGGGAGCGCAGCGACGGGC
>JACQUE010000162.1 GCA_016210425.1 Chloroflexota bacterium
CCTGCTGCTCCCTCGATGACATCGAGGACGCCCGCCGCGTCTGCCAGGCCCTGGACATCCCGTTCTATACCCTGAACATGGAGGACGACTTCCGGCGTCTGGTCATCGACTACTTCGCCGGAGAGTATGCCCGCGGGCGCACACCTAACCCGTGCCTGGCCTGCAACGCCGAGATGAAGTTCCGGCTTCTGCTGGGCAAGGCCATCGGCCTGGGCGCCCGCTACCTCGCCACGGGCCACTACGCCCGTATCGCACAGCGCGACGATGTCTACAGGCTGCTCAAGGCGCGCGATGGCGGCAAGGACCAGTCCTACGTCCTCTACATGCTCGGGCAGGCCGAGCTTGCTCGCCTGCTCTTCCCGGTAGGCGAGCTGCCCAAGGAGGAGGTGCGGCGCTTGGCAGCCGAGCGGGGCCTGCCGGTGGCGACCAAGCCCGACAGCCAGGAGATCTGCTTCGTCACCGCCGGCGACTACCGCCGTTTCCTGGCCGATAGAGCGCCCAGCTCCGGCGGCGAGATCATCGACAGCAGCGGGCGCAGCCTGGGCCGTCATCAGGGTATCGCCGGATACACCGTGGGCCAGCGCCGAGGCCTCGGACTGGCGAAGGGCGAGCCGATGTACGTGCTGGCGGTGGACGCGCAGAGCAACACCATCACCGTCGGGCCGGAGGAGGCCCTCTGGCGGCGGGATCTCCTCGCCGAGAGGCTGAGCTTCGTTTCGGGCGTCGCTCCTCAGGAATGCATTGAGGTCGCCGCCAAGATCCGCTACCGCACGCGGGAGGCCCCGGCTTTGCTGGAGGTCCAGGGCGAGGGCGCCCGCGTCATCTTCACCGAGCCGCAGCGGGCCATCACGCCCGGCCAGGCCGTCGTCTTCTACGCTGGGGATGAGGTGTTGGGCGGTGGGATCATTGCGGGGTGAGGCTAGGGATGGAGCCTGGCGGCGGGAGCTCGGTGATGTAGAGGTAGGGGAAATCGGGGTTTGTTCCGCTGAAGATGGCCGCATGTTGAACCACCACTTCCCCAGCGTTGGCCAGCGTTATCTCCCCTGCCCTGGCGAAGGGCACGTTCACCTTCCAGAGCTGGAACACCGTCCGTTGCGTTCGCATCACAAATAGGTCTCCGTAGTCCTCAACCCTGGAGGTGGGCAGGCCGTACAGTAGGAGTGGGTCGGGAGCCGAGTAGTAGCGGGCCTTTATGGTTGGGTTTATATCCAAAAGCGCCAGCCGGTCCCGCATGATCTGCTCCCAGGGCTTGCCGGCGTCGAAGGAAGGGTCTAGCGGAGGCGGTGTTAGACCAAGCCCCCAGGGCCACTGGTCCAGCTTCCGGTTGTGCAGCTCATCTAAAGTATTGATGAAGAAGAGGCCCTGGCCGGGCTGCCACTGGAAGATGGCCTTCTGGAAGACCTGCATCGTGAAGATCGACCATGTAAAGCGCTTCGAGAGCGGGTAGCCGATGTTCTCCAGGCTGAAGCGCTGCCACGTGTCCCAGAAGGGGATACCTTCGTCGTTGGTGACGGCGAAGCCCAGGGCGCTCCCGCCGACATAGCTGTTGGT
Source organism: Chloroflexota bacterium (assembly GCA_016210425.1). Taxonomy (GTDB): domain Bacteria; phylum Chloroflexota; class Dehalococcoidia; order JACQUE01; family JACQUE01; genus JACQUE01. Next base: position 1,552 of record JACQUE010000162.1, read on the forward strand.
CTGGGTGAAGAAGCGGCCGTTGGGGATGGGGAAGTCCTGGTGGGCTCCCTCAGGCAGGCGCTCCAGTACGCCGGTGTAAGGGATAAGCCCGATGTTGAGTTGAATTCTTCCGTCGCTTGCAGGAGGAAGAGCCAGATTCTTCTGGTAGTTGGCCATACTCCTCGGGCTGTAGGGATAGCCCGGCCGGAGCGCGTAGCCCGCTACATACGCGTTTTGGGAAGGGCTTAGCGTGAAGTTAAGAGTGAAGCGGCCGTTGGCGTCAGCGGGTACGCTGGCACCGAATGTCTTGATGATGGGAGCAACCCTTGCCCCTGCGGCCACCTCCTCGTCCGAGTCCAGCACGCCGTTGCTGTTGTCGTCGTAGAAGACGGTGCCGGAGACGGTGATCTGCTGGCTATCACGAAGCCAGGTGGCGCCTGTGGCCAGCCATGACAGCCCTAGAGCAAGGAGACACAAGCCGATCCGCTTCCTCATATTGGGCTTCTTACCACTTTGACCTGCGTCTACCGTTCGCATTGCCCGATGCTACTAACGGGGCCACCTTTTTTCTTTGTCCATCTGCTATACTCTAGACGTATTATACGCCGAGATCGTAACGCATGCTCTTCTTCGACCCTCTATACCTGCTTTTCCTGGCGCCAGGCCTCGTGCTGGCGCTCTACGCGCAGGCGCGCGTCGCCTCGGCCTATAAGCGCTACTCGCGCGTCTCCAACATGCGCGGGGCCACCGGCGCCCAGATAGCGACTGACCTGCTGCAGGAGGCGGGCCTGGGCCACATCGCCGTCGAGGAGACGCGCGGCCAGCTAACCGACCACTACGACCCGCGCGCCAAGGTGCTGCGCCTCTCGCCCGGCGTCTATCGCCAGGCGTCCGTGGCCTCGCTGGGCATCGTCGCCCATGAGGTCGGCCATGCCATGCAGGACCACCTGGGCTACGTGCCCATGCGTATCCGTGCTGGCCTCGTGCCGGCGGCCGCCTGGGGCACGCGCCTGGGGTTCATCTTCCTGCTGGTGGGGCTCGCCGCTCAGGTGACGGGTCTGTTGTGGCTGGCGGTGC
>JACQUE010000168.1 GCA_016210425.1 Chloroflexota bacterium
ACACCATTGATAGCAAGGGGGCTATTGGAGGTATCGAATGCCCACAAAAGACCCGCTGGAGCCATTTTTCCGGGTAAGCGTGCAGGAAGCGAAGGATATGATCGACAAAGGGAATCTCCAGATTGTTGACGTGCGCGAGCCCAATGAATATGCTTCCGGCCATATAGCTGGAGCGCTCCTGATTCCCGTCGGCTCTGTGCTGGCCCGCCGGGCTGAGCTTAGCAGCGACAAGGAGATACTCTTCGTTTGTAAGGTGGGACAGCGCAGCGCCCTGGCCTGCGAGATGGCATCCGCCGTTGGGCGCGCCAAGCTGTTCAACCTGGAGGGTGGCACGGATGCCTGGATCGCGCAAGGGTATTCGGTGGTGAACGGGGACACCCCCTCCTAACCCGCAGTTCTCTGCGGGTGACCCCTGGTCCGTCAGCGGTTGTGGCCCCTGGGAGCGTCTAAGATGGCCGTCTTCATCATTTTGGCCATCGCAGGTGGGTACGTGATAGGTTCTTGCCCCACTGCCTACCTGGTGGTCTATCGCCTGCGCCACTTCGATATTCGGGAGTGCGGCGATGGCAACATGGGGGCTATGAACGTCGTGCGCGAGGTCGGGTTCTGGCCGGGAGCCCTGGTGGCGGTAGTGGATATCGGCAAGGGCGCAGCCGCCATCGCTATCGCCAAAGGACTCGGCGTCTCCGATTTTGCGGTGCTCATGACGGGCCTGGCGGTCGTGACTGGCCATGCCTTCCCCTTCCTCCTCCAGTGGCGGGGTGGCGTCGGCGCGGCGACGGCCCTGGGCGTTCTCCTGGTGCTGCTCCCTCGCGAGGTCTCGATCCTCGCCTCGGCGGCGGCCCTGCCCCTTCTGGCCACCGCTAACGCGAACCTGTTCTTCGGGCTTAGCTTCGGTCCGCTCTTCCTGGTTGCCCTCCTCTTTGGAGAGCCTCGTGGCTTCGTCGCCTACTCGGTGGGGTTGCCTGTGCTGGTGGGGACCAATCACCTTATCCACGAGAAGGCTTTCCATTTCAGGCAGAGGACGGCCCTACCGCCCGGCCCTTAGCCGCGTGGAGCGATGTCTGAACGCCTGCCTCGTTTCGTAGCAGCCGCCGTCCTTCTGGCTGCCCTGGCCTTCGCCCTCAGTCTGGCGCTCGAGCTTATGTTCGGAGGCTCCGTCAACCTGCTGAGGGCCGCCGTCTGGTCGGTCGCGGGTGGAGCCGGGCTCAGCTACATAGCCGTGTACGGTCGAGGCTGACAACAGATGTCCGAGGTGCTTGTCTTCATAACCGCCGCAGATGAGGCGGAAGCGAGTAAGGTCGCCGACGCTCTGCTTGATGCTAAGCTGGCCGCCTGCGTTAATATCCTCCCGGGCCTCCGGTCGCTCTACTGGTGGCAGGGCCGGCGCGAGTCGGCGGAGGAAGTGCTTCTTCTGGTCAAGACGACGGAGGAGATGCTGGATGAGCTGACGCAGGCCGTTAAAAGCATCCACAGCTACGAAGTGCCCGAAGTAGTGGCCTTGCCCATCGTAGGCGGTAACCCAGAGTATCTGGAGTGGATAAGGGGAACGGTGAGGCAGCGGTGAGGAGGATGCGATGTCCACGCATTATCTTGTTGGAACCAGCGGCTTTCACTACTCGCACTGGCGCGACAAGTTCTATCCCCACGGATTGCCGTCCTCCCAATGGCTCGCCTTCTATGCCCAGCGCTTCCCAACCGTCGAGCTGAATAACCCCTTCTACCGCTTGCCTACCGCCCAGGCCTTTGAGTCCTGGCGTGATACTGCCCCCAAGGGCTTCCTCTTCGCCGTCAAAGCCAGTCGCTTCATCACCCACATCAAGCGTCTGCGGGAGTGCGAGCAGCCGCTGCAGACGATGCTGGACCGAGCGCGGCACCTGGAGGAGAAGCTGGGGCCGATCCTTTACCAGCTTCCACCGGGCTTCCATCGCGACGACGAGCGGCTGGAAGCCTTCCTGCGCCTGCTGCCCGAAGGCTATCAGCACGTCTTCGAGTTCCGCCATAAGTCCTGGTTCGATCAGGCCATTTACAACATGCTCGCCCGCCACGGCGCCATTTTCTGCGCCTATGATATGACCGGCATCGATTGCCCCCTGATGGCAACCGCCGCCTATGCCTACTTACGTTTCCACGGCTCCCACTACGGCGGCTGCTACAGCGACGAAGACCTGGCTGACTGGGCCAGGCGAATTAGGGCACTCGCTGACGAGCGGGAGCTTGAGGCCGTCTACGTCTACTTCAATAACGACGCCGAAGGGTTCGCCATTCAGAATGCGGCAACGATGGGAAGCTTCCTGGCGGAGCGGTGACCCCTAACTCGTCGATGTGCTAGAATTGGGAAACTGAGATGAAGAGAGGGGTCGCAGAAGTGGACCAGAAGAGCATGAGCCTGGAACAGACGGCTAACGAGTTTGTGGCGACGCTTTCCGGTGAGGAGAGGCCGAGGGCGCAGCAGGAACTGGCGCGGTTTATACGCTGGTACGGCAATGGGCGGCCCCTGAGCGAGATAAAGCCGCCGGAACTGGAGCGCTTCGCGGAGAGCCTTGGGGGCAGCGTTCCGGCGCCACTGGAGCGTCTGGAGCCGGTGAAGGCCTTCTTTGCCTTTGCGAAGAAGCGGGGCTGGACCGGCACCAACCTGGGAGTGCATCTCCGGCTGAAGAAGACGGTCGTAAAGTCTGAGACGACCAGCGCCAGGCATGGACATCGGGTGAAGCTGACGCCGGAAGGCCATGCGCGGCTGGAGACGGAGCTGGAGCGGCTGAAGGCGGAGCGCCCGCGCATCGCTGAGGAGCTGCGCAGGGCAATGGCCGACAAGGACTTCCGCGAGAACGCTCCTCTAGACGCGGCTCGGGACCACCAGGCGCACGTCGAGGCGCGCATCCGCGAGATCGAGGCGACGCTGCGGGCGGCGGATATCGTCAGCCAGGAAGAGGCGGGTGATGGCAAACCCAAGGCGAAGCTGGGCAGCAAGATGGTGCTCCGGGACCTGACCTACGACGAAGAGGTGCGCTTAACCCTGGTGGGCGCCCGCGAGGCCAACCCCAGCAAGGGCATGTTCTCCGTCGTCTCGCCGACGGGCAGCCAGCTAGTGGGCCGCGAGCCGGGCGAAGTTGTGGAGGTCCAAGCGCCGGCAGGGACCCTTCGCTACCGCATCGAGAGCGTGGAGAGCTAGGGACCTACCCAAGCCTCACTCATCTGACCTAGCCGCGCTTACGCCCTACCGTCGATGTTGTAGTCGAACACCACGATGTTCCCCCTGACCTCCGGCAGCATCGCCGCTAACTGCAGGTGGTAGGGGTGGTCGCGGTAGCGCTCCACGGCGGCGTGGTCGGGCAGGAGGCAGGTGAGGCCGTAGTCGAAGCTGCCGCCGCCGAAGACCGCCGGTGCAATCTCCTTCCCCGTTGCCCAGTCCTGGATGTCCTTGTTCTGGGAGGGGAACCTGCTCATCGCCTCGACGAACCTGTCGATGGCCTCCTCGCTGGCGTCAGCCTTCCACTTGAACAGAACGATGTGCCGGATCATCTCTCCCCCACCGTTTTATTAGGATCGCCACCCGTCTCATTGCATGGGACACCGCGGAGGACAATAAAAACGTGTCACCCTTGCGAAGCGAAGGGTCTGGCCCCAGAAACCGAAACGCCTCTGCCAAACAGGCAAGATGCTTCACTTCGTTCAGCATGACACGTTGGCGCTCGGTCTGCCGTGCTCATGGCAATCGTCCATGTCCCCCGCAGGGGAGACTACGAAGGATGAAAAA
>JACQUE010000170.1 GCA_016210425.1 Chloroflexota bacterium
GGCTATTTTCATTCTTCGTGGTGTCCTCTGCAAGAGGACATGGACGATTCCGACTGAACGGAGGGCTCTCGCCCCTCGAACCGAGACCGCTCGGTTGCGCTGACGATGGCACGAACTGTCATGCTGAACGAAGTGAAGCATCCGGCCCGTTTGGCACTGGCGTCTCAGGTTAATGAAGCAAGACCCCTCTCTGGCGCTCGCGGTGACCAGGATATATCACCTCCCCGGGTTTTGACTGGCGCGGCATCCATCTCTCAGAGGCAGGAGTGTAACCATGAAAGCGATCCTAAGCGTATCCAACAAGGCTGGGTTGGCGGAGTTTGCCCAGGGCTTGGCCAGGCTTCGCGTCGATATCTATAGCACAGGAGGGACAAAGCGCTCGCTCACCGAAGCCGGCGTTGCCGTCCACAGCATCTCCGATCTCACAGGCTTCCCTGAGATACTGGATGGGCGAGTCAAAAGCCTCCATCCGGCGGTGCACGGCGGCCTCCTCGCCCGCCGCGACAAGCCGGCGCATATGGATGAGCTGGCCAAGCAGGGCATCGGCCCTATCGACCTGGTGGCCGTGAACCTGTATCCCTTCGTCGAGACGGTGATCCGCGCCGGCGTGACCCTCGATGACGCCCTGGAGAACATAGATATCGGCGGGCCCACGATGATCCGGGCCGCCGCCAAGAACCTCCCCGCCGTGCTGGTGGTTGTCGAACCGAGCGACTATGCGACGGTCCTGGAGCGCCTGGCGGCTGGGGAAGTGCCGCTGGAGTTCCGGCAGCGGCTGGCGCAGAAGGCGTTCCAGCATGTCGCCATATACGACACGGCCATCGCCGAGTACCTGCGGCCCGCCGAGGACCTGCCGGCGGAGATGACCCTGGCTATGGTCAAGAAGGCCGACATGCGCTACGGCGAGAACCCCCACCAGCGGGCCGCCTTCTACGTGGAGCGCTCGGTGAGGACGGGGCGGGTGCCCGGCCTAGCGACGGCGGCACAGCTCCACGGCAAAGAGCTATCATACAACAACATCATGGACGCCGACGCCGCCTGGGCCGCCGCCACCGATTTTGTCGAGCCCACCATCGCCATCATCAAGCACACCAACCCCTGCGGCCTTGCCAGCGACACGAGCCTGGTCGACGCCTACCGCCGCGCCTTCGCCGGCGACCCCGTCTCAGCCTTCGGGGGCATCGTCGCCTCCAACCGCCCCATCGACGCCGCTACCGCCGAGGAGATCCGCCCCACTTTCTACGAGATCGTCATCGCGCCATCCTTCGACGAGGCCGCGCTGGCCATCCTGAAGCGCAAGCGCGACCTGCGCATCCTTGCTACCGGCGGCCTGCCCGAGGCTCGCGACCTGGGCTGGGACGTCCGCCGGGTGCGCGGCGGCTATCTGGTCCAAGACTTCGACGTGGCGGGCGATGAGGGCATACAGCTTAAGACGGTGACCAAGCGTGAGCCCACGCCGGCGGAGCTGGACGACCTCCTCTTCGGCTGGCGCGCTGCCAAGCACGTCAAGTCCAACTCCATAGTGCTTGCAAAGGCGAGGGCCATCGTCGGCATGGGGGCCGGCCAGCCCAACCGCGTCACCAGCGTCCACCTCGCCCTGCGCCGCGCCGAGGAGAGGTCCAGGGGCAGTGTCCTGGCCTCCGATGCCTTCTTCCCTTTCCCCGATGGCGTGGAGATGGCAGCCGGCGGCGGCGTGACGGCCGTCATCCAGCCCGGCGGCTCGATTCGAGACGAGGAGGTCGTCGCCGAGGCAGACAAGCACAACATCGCCATGGTGTTCACCGGCGTACGCCACTTCCGGCATTGAACCCATGCTGGGCCGGAGGCTGAGGAGGGGTAGGTCTTGGATAGGAGGCACCTATGCCGTCTGTAGACGCAGTGATTCCGGTTTACAACGAGGAGCACGTGCTGGCCCAGAGCGTGGCCACCTTGCGTGAGTTCCTTAAGGCCAATATGCCCTTCCCGTGGCGCATCGTCATCGCCGATAACGCCTCCACTGACCGGACGCTGGAGGTGGCGCGCCGCCTGGAGACGGAATACCCGGAGGTGCAGGCCATCCACCTGCCGCAAAAGGGGCGTGGGCGCGCCCTGCGCAAGGCCTGGCTGGAGAGCGACGCCGACATCCTCAGCTACATGGATGTTGACCTCTCCACCGACCTAGCCTCCTATCCGCCTCTGATCAAGGCGATAGCGGAAGAGGACTACGATATCTCCATCGGCTCACGGCTAAAGAGAGGAGCGCACACAACCCGCTCCGCCAAGCGCGAGTTCATATCGCGCAGCTACAATTTGATGATCAAGCTCCTCTTCTGGCACCCCTTTCAGGACGCGCAGTGCGGCTTCAAGGCCATAAGCCGCCGGGCCGCCCAGACCCTACTGCCCCTTGTCGAGGACCAGGCCTGGTTCTTCGACACGGAGCTCCTGCTGCTGGCCCACCTCCGCGGCTACCGCATCAAGGAGATACCTGTCACCTGGATCGAGGACCCCGATACACGGGTCCACATCATCCAGACCGCCAAAGAGGACATTAAGGGTCTCCTGCGCCTCCGCTTTCATCCCCCTAGCAGCTAGCACCTACCATCCCGGAGTCCCTAATCCTCCTGATCGACACCTGCCTAGGATGACAAGGCCCTCCCTATCTGCTATATTGCGCCCGTCAGCGGGCTCTTAAGGCAGGCAGGTGAGAATGCGATGGAGTAACCGGCGGCTTCCCGTCTGGGCACTCGGAGTGGGCATCCTCGCCATCCTGGCCGGCCTGGTCTGGAAGACGGCCGTCTTCCCTCGTCTCGACCGGATACCGGCTGATCTGCATCAGGTCCTGCACCTTCAGGGTACATGGAAGGTCCTCGACCCCGCGACCATGCAGCCTCAGGAGATCCAATTAGCCATGACCGAGGAATACCGCGCCAGAGGAACGAGAGGGAGGCTTCTTCTCCTGGAGCGGCAGGTTACGGCCTCCAATGCGGGGACGGGGGAGCCGCTGGAGCGGCTGCGCAGCA
>JACQUE010000182.1 GCA_016210425.1 Chloroflexota bacterium
GTCCAGTCCGTGCTGCACAGCGGCATCCTCCAGGCCGCTGGGTCCTGGCCTGGCGAAGCTGAGCAGCATCAAGGCAATGGCGAAGACCGTTATCTCGCCGAGAAGTTGGGTCAGGGCGCGCAGTCGCATCAGACGCCGCGCGTCTACAGTATCCAGAACCCTCTGGGCTATCACTGGTTGCCCCCTTGCTTGCCGTAGTCTTGGTGGATGTTCCTATTAGCGCAGGCCACTCGCGGCGCCTCACTTCGGCAGCCAGCCGCCGTCCGCAAAGCCGGCCTCAGAAGTGGGGCAGAGCAGGCGGCCGCCGCGAACGATATCGTAATGAAGATGGGGAGCTTCAGAGTAGCCTCCGTCTCCAGTATAACCGATAACGTCCCCCCGATGGACTGGCCAACGAGCGATCGTGTCGTAAACGTCGAAACGGCGCATGGCGCTGAAGCGCGAGGCGTAGTCGAAGTCCGGGCTAAACCCGCTAACGAACGCGCCCGGAGGCACGACAGAGAGCGTCGGCTTCAGGGATAGATGCCCGAACTCGACGGCGAAGCTGCCGCCGGAGACCCGGACGTAGACGGCCTTGCCGCCGCTGGGGCCGGGGATGGCCTGGGTGTGGCTGGTGTCAGGATAGCCGATGTAAGGCTCGCGTGGTATGCCGTAGTAATCAAAGGCGTTGCTGATAGTGACAATGCGCAGGCTGGCCGTGCCGTCCATCGTGCTGTAGACGGGGGTACCCTCCGGCACGTACCAGTCGACGGCAGGATCCGCCTCCCATTCCTGATGCACGCGGCAGTTCCAGCCGGACGAGTTGGCTGCTATGGGGTCGCTCGAGGGCTGGTCATTGATCGAGTAGTCGCGGACGGTCGGTCCGGCTCCCGTCAGCATCTTGCGGCTTCCAGGCTGTCCTACTACCTTATCCGTCCGCATATCGGGCCGGAGGGGGAATCCCGCAGGCTCGTTGGGGGCCACCATGCGCGGGGCCTGGGTCGGCGGAACGGGCGTAGCGGTAGCAGTGGCCATGGCTGTGGGAGTCGCGGTCGGCGTGGAAGTCGGCTCCAAGGTCGCCGTCGGTGTCGGCGTGGCGCTTGGGGTTGGAGACGGCTCCTCGGTTGGGGTAGCCGTGGCCACAAATACGAGCGATGGTGTAGACGCCTGGGGCTTGCCGGTGCAGCCGATGACCAATAGCGCCGTGAGGAGCAGCAGGGTCTGTATGCGCATGTGTCGGCATTGTACCATTGTGCGAGGCGCAGGCCAACGAAGAGAGGCGAAAACTTTAACCATCTTACAGCGAATAGAAGAGCCCCGCCGAATGACGGGGCTCTTCGATATCTATGAAGTGTCTCTAGCCGATCCGCTGGGGCGTTGGCCTGTTGTCGCTAAGGGCGCCGTGGGCGAGCAGCCAGCGCCGAGCGAAGGCCCACTGTTCTTCTAAGGGCAGGTTCTTGGGGCAGAAGTCGTCGCAGGCCAGGAAGCCGACGCAGCCGGAGACGGCGCTGTCGGGGGCGAGGACCTCCAGCACCTGGGCCTCCGAGCGGTGATCGCGTGGGTCGGCCAGGTAGCGCGCGACGCGCAGCATGCCGGCGGCGCCGAGGAAGTCGGGGCGCATCAGGGCCACGCCGCACGCAGCCAGACAGCAGCCGCACTCGATGCAGCGCTCAAGCTCGTAGATCTCCAGCGCCTTGTCGTTGGACATGCGCTCCTCAAGCCCGTTGGGGTCGAAGGAGTGCTGCTGGTGGACCCACGACTCCACGCGCTGCTCCATCTCGCCGAACCAGCTACCGGTGTCGACGGATAGGTCGCCGACCAGCCGGAAGAAGGGCAGCGGGTGCATGGTGATCGTTTCGGGCAGCTCCTCGGTGCGCGTCTTGCAAGCGAGGAGTGGGCGCCCGTTTACCAGCATGGCGCAGGAGCCGCAGATAGCGGCGCGGCAGACGAAGTCGAACTGGAGCGAGGGGTCCTGCTCCTCGCGGATGCGGTTCAGGGTGGTGAAGAGGGTCGCCCTGGGCGTCTCGTCCAGCGTGTACGACTGCATGCGCGGCACCGACTGCGGGTCGTAGGGGTTGTGGCGGAAGATGGAGAAGTGAAGCGTCCTAGCCATGGATGGCCTCCTTCTGAGCAGCTTGGGCCTGGGGAGCTTGGCCCTGGGCTTCGCCGTAGCCTCGTTCGCCAGGGGGCAACTCGGTGATCTTAACCGGCTCGTAGTTCAGCGTCGGCAGCTTTGCTCCCGGCTGCCAGGTGGCCAGCGTGCGCTTCAGCCAGTTAACATCGTCGCGGTGAGCGTAGTCCTCGCGGTAGTGGCTGCCGCGGCTCTCGGTGCGCTGCAGGGCGCCGTAGGCGATGGTGAGCGCAACGCGCACCATGCCCGGCATACGCAGGGCTGAGGCCATCTCTGGGTTGGGACCGAGGCCATTGGAGCGGAGACCCAGGTTCTGCGCTCGCTCGTAGACCTCCTGCAGCTCCTCCACCGCCTTCTCCAGGTCCTTGCCGTTGCGGAAGACGGCCACCTTCTCCATCAGGATATCGGATACGCGGTTGCGCAGGTCGAAGACGTACTCCTTGCCGCCGCCCCGCAGCAGCTTGCGGATGCGCTCCTCCACCTGCTTCTGCGTGTCGATGGCGCAGCGCTCCTGGAAGGTAAAGTCAGTGCCGGCGCGGTCTTTGGCGACCGTCTCGCCGACGACCATGCCCATGACGATGGTCTCCGCCAGGGAGTTGCCGCCCAGGCGGTTGAAGCCGTGCAGGTCCCAGCAGGAGGCCTCGCCGGCAGCGTAGAGGCCCTTGAGTCCGTAGGCGCGGCCTTCGCTGTCGGTGCGGACGCCGCCCATGCTGTAGTGCTGGGTCGGGCGCACCGGGATGAGCTGGTGGACCGGGTCGACGCCCAGGAAGTCGCGGCAGATCTCCGCCACGTCGCGCAGGTTGGTCTCGATGTGCTCTTTACCCAGGTGGCGGATGTCCAGCCATAGGTGGGGGCCGTACGGGGTATCGATGCCGTAGCCCTGGCGCATGTGGTAGACCATGCGGCGGCTGACCACGTCGCGGGAGGCCAGCTCCTTCTTGGCCGGCTCGTAGTCGACCATGAAGCGGTGCTCGTTCTTGTCCAAGAGGTAGCCGCCGTCGCCGCGACAGCCCTCGGTCACCAGGATGTCGCCCGGTACCACGCCCGTAGGGTGGAACTGGACGGCCTCCATGTTGCCCAGCGGCACCACGCCGGTGTCCTGGGCGATGATCATGCCGGTGCCCTCGTTGATGACGGCGTTGGTGGAGAGGCCGTAGATGCGGCCGTAGCCACCGGTGGCGATGACGGTGGCCGGCGCGATGTAGCTGCGCAGCTCGCCGGTGCGGAGGTCGCGGACGACGGCGCCGAAGCAGCGCTCGCCACCGTGGATGAGGGCGACCGCCTCGACGCGGTCATGCACCTCGATGCCGAGCTCAACCGCCACATTGTCCATCGCGTAGAGCAACGAATGGCCTGTGCCGTCGGAGCAGTAGCAGGCGCGCCACTTCTTCGTGCCGCCGAAGTTGCGGGCGGCGATGAGCCCTTCCTTCTCCTTCGCCTCCTCGATGACGCGACCGTCGGGCAGCGTCCTAGGGCCGGCAACGACGCGGTTCCAGGGGACGCCCCAGTAGGACATCTGGCGGATAGCGATAGGGGCAAGCGTCACGAACTTACGGGCCACGTCCTGCTCGTTGCCCCAGTCGGCGCCCTTGACCGTGTCCTCGAAGTGGACGTCCGGCGAGTCGCCCTGGCTCTCGGCCATGTTGCCCATAGCCGCCTGCATGCCGCCCTGCGCGGCTGAGGAGTGGGAGCGCTTAGGGGGGACCAGCGAAAGTATGATGCACCTGAGACCTCGGGATGCGGCTTCAATGGCCGTCCGCTCGCCGGCGAGGCCACCGCCGATGACTAGGACATCGGTTACTATCGTAGTCATAGACTGCCTCCGATCCGGTAGAACACTGCCAGGATAGCGGCGCCCAGCCCCACAAAACCCACCGTCCAGAGCATCAGCACCTTGTGGGCGTACTTGCGCGGTATCAGGTGCCACTTGACGGCGATTCGGTAAAGCCCGACGGAGATGTGGGCTTCGATGAAGATGACGAACGGTACGTAGAACCAGAGGTAGGACTGGAAGACTCGAGCGCCACTCTTGTTCGCGCCGATGGGTAGGTTGTTGAGGATGACCCAGAGATGCATCGACGCCATGACGGCCACGGCGAGGGCTGTGAAGATCTGGATGTACCACGTCCACGTATCCAGATGGCCCATGCCGCTGGTGGCTCGCCAGATGGACCGCTGTTCGCGTACGTTGCCCGGCACCTTGCGCAGGGCTGTGACGATGAGGATCACGAATGCCGCCACCAGGAAGGGGACGGCAGCGTGCAGCAGGTAGTAGCGCTCCAAGAAGCGGGCCAGGGCGTTCATGGTGGGCTTCCCGGACAGGACCGTCGAGAGCAGGCTCATGTGCATGAGCATGAAGCCGGCCAGGAAGATGCCGGTTGCCGTCAACCCCACCTCAAACACGAAAGGCCACCGGCTCAACCGCTGGACTACGTGGGCCTGGGGGACTGGCTTCCCTTGTGCCCTGACGACCGGGGCGCTTGGCGCTTGCCCTGGAAAGAGGTAGTCGGGCGCGCCGATGCCGGCTTCCCCGGGAGGACCAGCGAAACTAGTTGCTCCCATTCTACTGTTCCCTCCTTCTTCCAACCCGCTCTATTTCAGGAGGTGCCCCAAGGGCAATGAGGTGGTTTTGCTTGGAGCATGAACCCGCAAAATCCCCCCCAACCCCATCGTGTACTGCAAGAAGGGCACCGCGCAGAGTTTACATCAGAAGCTGGGCTGGGTGCAACGCCTAGAGGCCCATTGCGGCGGGCCGATTCTCAGCGCAGGCTGAACTCCCCCAAATCGATGCTGTCCCGACCGTCGGGCAGACGCAGGCGTTGGATGGTCGCGGGGTCGTATATGCCTGCCACGATGCGGAGTTTCTGGCCTACCGCCTCGGCGGGAAGGCGGATGTTGTGATCGTCCCTGATCTCCTCGCTTTGCTCCCATTGAGGGAAGGGGTAGAGGCCATTGAGGGCCTCCCCGTCGTGCTGGGCGATCAGCTTGCCATCCCCGTCAAGCACGTGGACAAAGACCTTGTAGTCGACGGTCACCTTCTTCATGGTGCGCCAGTAGAGGCTTACACGGAGCGTATCTCCGGCTCCAAGTAAGGGTCGCGCGAACTCGAAGCCAGTTAGGCCGAGGACGCCTTCGAATGTGGCATCCAGGGAATGGGAGGGCGAAGGAGCTTGGCCCACCACTTTGATCGGTCCAACGCGCAGCTCTTCGGCGCTCAGCCCGCTTCTGCCATCGGTCAACGGCAGCCGCTTGAGCGAGCCCATCTCATACATGCCTATCGATAGCCAGTAGGGACCGGCTGCCATACCGGAGGGAATAGGCATGGCGCGTTTAGTAATGATAAGGTCGCCGGGCTTCCAGTAAGCCGCCGGCAGCTCTAAGGCGTCGTCGTCCGCCGCTTTGCCGAAGTTGGCGTCGATCAGATGGGTGAAGAGCCGGAAATCCCGCTCAGGTATAGGGTGGCTGACGAAGCGATAGTCCTCCTTGGTCGAGGGAGGGGGAGTTGAGTCTGATATCTTCCAGTAAAGGGTGAGGGCCAGGTCCCCAC
>JACQUE010000174.1 GCA_016210425.1 Chloroflexota bacterium
AAAGGAGGCTCCCAGAAAGGCGTCGCAGTTGGAGTCGGTGAAGGCTCTGTGGGCATGACGGTCGCGGTAGGCGATGGCGGAGACGGCTCGACCGTGGCAGCCCCAACCTGGGCCGAAGGCTCCTCGCCGCAGCCGAAAAGCCCGACTGCAAGCAGCAGCCAGGCAAGCAACAACAGGCCCAAGCTCCGGCCACAACCCCACATACGCCACACCACAGCCGGCTGGCGGCCTATGCCTTCCGCACTACCTGAATTGGCGCCTCACCCGGAGGCGGGATCGTGGTGATCTCGCCGATGACAGCAGCAACGGGCACCCCTGGACGGCGCAAAGCCTTCACGAGGCGGCCCGCCTTCTCCGGCGCCACCGCCATCAGCAGACCGCCGGAGGTCTGGGCGTCGGCGAGGAGGAGCTGCTCTACCTCGTTGAGGGCGCGATCAAAAGATACGTACTGCTGCACGAAATCATAGTTGCGGCGCGAGCCGCTGGGCAGCACGCCCTGGCCAACCAAGTCGCGGGCAGCGTCGAGGATGGGGACGCTCTCGAAGTGCACCCGTGCACCCACTCGGCTGGCTGCCACTATCTCCTGTAGATGCCCAAGCAGCCCGAAGCCCGTGATATCTGTCGCTGCATCCACGCCGACCTCCAGCATTGCATCACAGGCAGCCCTGTTCAGCGTCGCCATGACCTCCGTGGCCTCCCGGATAACGGCCTCGGACACCACCTGGCGCTTGATGCCGGTAGTGATGGCGCCGATGCCCAGGGGCTTGGTCAAAATAAGGATATCCCCCGGTCTTGCGCCGGCGTTTGTCACGACCCTGTCGGGGTGGACGACGCCGGTTACCGCCAGGCCGTACTTGGGCTCATCGTCGTCGATGCTGTGCCCCCCGATGATAGGGACACCCGCTTCGGCAGACTTGTCGGCGCCACCGCGCAGGATCTCGCCCAATACATCGAAAGAGAGTTTATCGCGGGGGAAAGCCACCAGATTCAGAGCATAGAGGGGCCTCGCCCCCATAGCATAGATGTCGCTAAGGGCGTTGGCCGCCCCGATGGCCCCGAAGTCATACGGGTCATCCACGACCGGCGGGAAGAAGTCCACCGTCGAGACCAGCGCCTGATCGTCCGAAAGGCGGTAGACGCCGGCGTCGTCGTATGTGGCCGCTCCCACCAGCACATTCGGGTCCGTCACGGGCGGCAGCTTGCGCAAGACCTGCCCCAACTCCTTGGGGCTAAGCTTGCAGGCTCAACCCGCCCCGTGTGACGTGGCGGTGAGGCGCACTCTGCCCTCGTCCGTCACCTGGCCTCCTTTTCCTCCGCCTTGCCCTCCCCGGCAAAGCTCTCGATGCCCCGCTTCACGACGCTCTGGAAGCTCGCGATCTGGCTCTCCAGGCGCTTCAAGATATCGAGCGTGTAGTTGTCGACCTCCTGACGCCGCGCTCCCGCCTGGGCCTGGGCCTCGGCCACCAGCGCCTGGGCCTTGCTCTGGGCCTCAGCCACCATCCGCTCCGCCTTCGCCTGGGCCTGGCGCGTAATCTCGTGTTCCTGCACCTTGGTTGCGGCCAGGTCCTCCGCCGCCTTCACGATACGGTCGGCCTCGTGCTGCGCCTGCTCCAGGATGATCTGCCGCTGGCGCAGGATCTGCTCCGCCTCCTTGACATCCTCTGGAATGGAGACGCGGAGCTGGTCGATGAGGTAGAGGGTCCGGGGCTCGTCGACGATCACCTTGCGCTGAAAGGGAATCCGTCTGCCCGAGGCCACGAGGGACTCGAGGCGGTCGATAAGCTGCGACAGGTTAATAGCGCACCTCCTCCGAGGGCCTGGCCTCGCCTACTCCCCCTTGCGGAACTTGCGATTCAGGGCCACAGTGACGTGCGGAGGCACCAGATTCGACGTATCGGCGCCTAGCTCAGCGATCTCCCGCACGCGGCTGGCCGATATGTAGAGGTGATCCAGGCTGGTCATAAGGTAGACTGCCTCCAGCTCCGGCGCCAGCTTCTTGTTCATGAGCGCCATCTCGAACTCGTAGTCGAAGTCGGCGCCCGCCCGCAGGCCTCTCACCACAACGCGCGCATCGACCTGGCGCGCGAAATCCACCGTCAGCCCGTAGTACTTCTCGACGCGCACGTTGCGCAGATGGGCCAGCGCCCTGCACATCATGTCGTAGCGCTCCTCGGTTGTGAAAAGAAGGCGGCGCGGCGGAGCGTCATAGACGCCGACCACCAGCTCATCGAACAGAGAGGCGGCGCGCGCGGCGATATCCACGTGGCCGTTGGTGACCGGATCGAAGCTGCCCGGGTAAACAGCGACGGTAACCAATGTGGCTCCTCCTAACGATAAATTGAAAGGCAGGTATCACCATGCCGACGCAAGACCGCCCGCTTAAACGACCCATAGCCATCGGCCAGCTCCACCCGCCGTGAGTGCTCGACGACGATGGTACTGCCGGCCTGGACAAGGCTCGAGGCTGCGATTCGATCAACGAGGGAAGAGATCGCCTCAACCGCGTAAGGCGGGTCCATCAGGACGAGGCTGTAGGAAC
>JACQUE010000171.1 GCA_016210425.1 Chloroflexota bacterium
ATGAAGGTGAAGCTCGACTGGGAGCACGTCGAGGCGCGCTGGGTGGAGCCCGACGACATCGGCGGCTACGAGACGGTGCCTGAGCTGGCCAAGGCGTGGCTGGCGGTCAAGGATTAGATGCATCCCAGGGTAGCCGGGGCCATCGAAGAGATCAGAAGCGATCGGACGCACGGCGCGAGCTTCCTGGCGCGGCGGGCCATCAACACGATCGCTCTAGCGGCGGCCCTGAGTGACACCAAGCGCGTTAGCGGCGTCATGGCTGAGGCGCGCGTGGCTGCTCAGGCTTTGCTTGCCGCTCGCCCGACGATGGTGGCCATCGGGAACAGCGTGGTCAGGTACCTCTACGAGTTGCAGCAGGAGGCGGCGGGAGCATCCAGCCCCAGTGAGCTCGCGAGCCTCGCGCAGGCTAAGGCCGCGGAGATGGTGGAGGCATCGGCGCGGGCCGTCGAGAGCATCGCCGGCCACGCGAAGGCACTGATCGGCCCAGGCGACATCGTCATCACATGCAGCTACTCCTCCACCGTCTGCGACGTACTCGCCGCCTGCAAGCCGGTGCGCGTCGTGGCGGTCGAATCGCGATCCGGGGACGTAGCCTACGGAGAAATCATGGCAGAGCGGCTGCGGGCAGGGGGGCTAGCGGTTGAAGTGGTCCCCGACGCCGATCTTGCAAAGGCAGCGCGAGGGGCTACGAAGGCCGTCCTTGGCGCGGACAGCATCCTGGCCGATGGCTCGGTGGTGAACGGCGCGCCCAGCCTGGAGCTCGCGCAGGCGGCGAAAGCGGCGGACCTGCCGCTGCACGTCGTCTCGGAGACGAACAAGTTCAGCATGGGTGGGCACGGCGAGTTGGAACCTGGCTTTCAGCGGCTGCCGGCCGCGTTCGTGACGCGGATCGTGACGGAGGAGGGACCACTCGATCCTTCCGAAGTGCGACGTATAGCGGCCCGGCTGGAGGAGTACTACCGAGCCTTCGACTTGGGGTAGATCTTGATCCACCTGTCCGGCGCGTATAGGGATGCCGTCATAGCTTTCTCAGAAGTCGGCGACGACAGGGCTTTAAAGACCATTGCCAGCAACGGGTCCCCTTCTATTTTCTTCGCGGTCTGCCAGCGCCCCGCCCGCTCCCTCCATTTGGCTAGGAGCTGATTGGTCAGTATCAGGACGCGGCCCTGGGAGCGGTCCAGCCGAGGAATGATCTCCCGGTAAAGGCCCTGAACGCGGGGGCCGTCGTAGAGGACGCCGGAGGGCCGGCTGGCCCATGACTCGGCGTCGCCGAACTCCGGGTGCAGCTCCGCGTGCAACCGGGTCAGCTCGTAGTCGATCTCGCCGTGATGGGGCATCACCTCATAGCGGCGCAGCGACGGGTCCTTGATACGAGCCCAGGCCAGCTCGTTGGCCAGGCGCGCCGCCTCCTGCCGCCGCTCCGTCCCCATCAGTGATGCCAGGTGGACGGCGAAAAGCTCCCCTCTAGCGATGGCCGGTACGCCGTGTGCGACACTGAAGGCGTGGGCGACCAACCCCAGGTCCAGCCCTGGGATGTGGCTGTCGGTGTAGAAGAGGACTGCGCCGTCGGGAGCCGGTGGTTCCAGGGTCTTAGCTCCGCCTCTTGCGCCCTCGATGGCTTTCGTAGGGATGATTGGCAGATAGACGGGCTTCGTGGACGTTGGGTCTTTGCGCTTGGGCCTGATGGTCATGGTATGCTCCGAAGCTTAAACTCTGCGGTCAGGAATGCCTTCCGACTTCCAGTTGCCGCCGTGATAATCGCTGCCCTTGATAGCGTCTATAAGGTCGCGCTCGTTGCGTATAACCTCGTCGAAGACGGTGAAGCCCGCCGCCAGCTCCATCACGCGATGCGTGTCGCTGCCGCCCGTCGTCTTCACACCCAGCCGCTGCGCCACCTCGTCGGCGAAGCGCAGCTCCCAGGGTCGGCAGAGGCCGTTATAGACCTCGACGGCGTCCACCAGTCGCCACAGCTCAAGATCGCAGGCTTCCCTCAGCGCCGCCTGCCAGTCGCCGTTGGATGCCTCGGGCATGGTGGGCAAGCTCCACTTGCGGAAAGGGTGAGCGGCAATGAGCACGCCGCCGTGCTCGTCGACCAGACCGCGCAATTCCGCCAGGGTCGGTAGCCGGTTCCAGCGGCGCGGGCCCGGCAATCCGAAGGCCAGGATGTGGCCCCATTCCGTGTCCACCTCGACGCCGCCGATGACGAGGAAGCCGTGCTTCTCCCGCAGCGCCGCTATCTTCTCCGGGTCCCAGACCTGGTTGTGCTCCGTGATGCAGATGCCGTCCAGGCCCCAGCGCTTCGCCTGCTCCACCAGCGCCGATGGCTCCATGTGGGTGTCACCGGAGCCCCAGCCGGTGTGGTTGTGCAGGTCGATGATCATGCTGTAGGCCCTTCGCTATCTGTCACCCTTGAGCGCAGCGAAGGGTCTTGTTCGTGTAAACCGAAACGCTTGTGCCAAACAGTCCAGATTCTTCGCTTTGCTCAGAATCGTCCATGTCCCCTTGCAGAGTACACCACGAAGGATGCAAATGAGTGACGGACACATGTCACTCTTGAGCGAAGCGAAGAGTCCGTTCCTGTTGAGACCGGGAGGAGACGGATTCTTCAGCCCACCTTCG
>JACQUE010000178.1 GCA_016210425.1 Chloroflexota bacterium
CCCGCTTTCTCACGCTCGGGACGCTCTTGGCGGCCCTGCGCTTCTTCCTGCGTGAGCCCATGAGCTCCTCCTTTCTCCACAACCCCCTTAAGTGGAGGAGCTTCGTGCCGCGCTTCGAGGCGCGCCTTGCCTCTGCCCGCCGCCAATTCGAGGCCCTCGTGGGGGTTGGTGACCGCTCCTTACCGGACCTGCTCTCGCTGGCCACCGAGGTCCAGCAGGCAAATGCTGAGCTCCTGGCGATACACCGCTGGAGCCTTACTCACGCTGAGATCGGCTACACCGTAGCGAAGAAGATAGGGCGGGTTTTCGGGCTAAGCTCCGAAGAGGTGGAGCGAGAGCTTTCCAACCCGCAGCACAGCAAGTCGCGGGAGATGGACGAGGCGCTGCGGGACATCGCCGCGATGGCCTCCGGCTGCCCGCAACTGGCGAAGATGATCGCCGAAGGAGCCTCCTTCGAGGAACTTGCGGCCCGCAGCTCCGCCCGCTATCCTGAGTTCGCCAGTGTCCTGGCCGCCTTCCTAGAGCGCTATGGCCACCGTGCTTCCAGCCTTGATATCGCGGCTCCGTCCTTCGCCGATGATCCGTCCCAGGTGCTTACACTGCTCCGTGCGCTCCTCGGGGAGGCTCCCGCCGATGCCCATACGTCGCATCCGGCGGTAGCTGAGCCTGCGCCGGCTCGGTTCAGGAGAGTTTCTCTTGCCCCGCTCTTTGCCGTGGTGCGTCGTTACCTGTGGCTGCGCGAGGACCAGCGCTTCTATTCGCTGAAGGCGTTTCAACTCATGCGCCGTATCTATATGCGCATCGGCGCGATAATGGTTGAGAAGGGATGCCTGGTAAGGGAGGATGATATCCTGATGCTGGCCAAGGAAGAGGTCGCGGCTTGTGCGGTAGGTGCCGTCAGCGCTGAGGATCTCACCGGCCGGGCGAAGGAGAGGCGCGCGGAGTTGGATGTGCTAGGACGCGAGTACGCTGAGGCGACCCTCTGCTCCTACCCGTCTTTCTTGAAGGGGAATCTGCCTTACGCCACTTACGAGCGGCAAGAGGAACCACTGGGCATACTGCGCGGGAAGCCTGTGAGCGCTGGGCTCGCGACAGGGCCCGTGCGAGTAATCTGCTCCTTCGAAGACCTGCGCCATGTCAGGGCAGGTGATATCCTGGTAGCGCCGGGGACGGACCCGGCCTGGACGCCCGTATTCTCGCGAATAGCTGGGCTGGTTATGGAGAATGGGGGCCAGCTCTCCCACGGCGCCGTGGTTGCACGGGAGTACGCGTTGCCTGCCGTGGTTGCCGTCCCGCACGTAACGCGCCTCCTCCGAGATGGCGATGTCGTTACCGTCGACGGCTCCTCCGGTTCCGTCGCCGTCGTGTCCGGCTAACCGGGGGAGAGATGAGACGTGGTGGCGATGGTGCGCAGCAGGTTGGGGGTGAGGAGAGCTGTCGGCGAACCGACCGCCGCGATTTGACAACATTGGGCTGGGAAGGCTACAATGAGCCCGCTGTTGCCCGCAAGGAGAGAAGCTGCGGGCGCGGCGGGGGCGGGATGAAAAGGGAACTGCTGGATATCCTGGCCTGTCCTGTTTGCAAAGGGGACCTGGTGCTCTCGGTGGAGATGGAGAACGAGACGGAGATCGTTAAGGGCTCCCTCTTCTGCCAAAAGTGCTCGGAGACCTATCCCATAGAGGATACAATACCCAACCTGCTGCCTCCTAACCTCAGAAGCTGATGCATATCTCCCCCTTGGCAGCCCTGGCCATTGCCCTATAAAAGCGAGAGGAGCGGATGAAGAAGCTGGCCCTCAGTCTGCTGCTGGTAGGCGCTTTGCTCGTCGGGTGCGATTTCTTTACCGCTCCTCCGACGCCTACGCCTGCGCCTACCTTCGTTCGTAAGACCCCGGTCCCCACTCCTAAGGAGGAGATATCCCAGCCGAAGGCGGCGGCGCCGACCGCGACGGTGGAAGGTACGGTGTACACCGTGCAGGGCGGGGATACCCTTTTCGGCATCGCCCAGAAGTTCGGCACGACGGTGGAGGCGATCCTCAAGGCCAATGATCTCAGCAGCCCCGACAAGCTGAGCATAGGCCAGAAGCTGACGATCCCGAAGAAGGCTCCCTAGCTCAGGAGACCTGGGCTCACGATGCGCATGTCCAAGCTTGTGGGGCTTCTCCTCTGTCTGGCAAGCCTGTTGCTGGCCGCCCTCCTCGTGTGGGGCCTCTTCGCTCGTAACTACCTGGCCCTGGCTCTTCCTGCTGCTGCCGTTGGCTTAACTGTCCTTGGCTTCATCTTCTGGGCTGGCCGAACGATGATGCTGATGGAGGAAGAGGAGCCGGCGGTGGAGGTCCGGAGGCCGCAGCCGGGCGAGGATGAGGCAGACCAGGGGGGCTAACGTCCTTCGTTGGGTACGTAGGCAGCGTATTGCTCCGGCGTCTCCCAGCATTGCACCGATTGGAGCCTTACGCCCAGGCGCGCTAGCTCCGGCTCCATATTGGCGAAGATGGTCGCCGCAATGTTCTCGGATGAGGGGTTTAGGTTGGTGAAGGGCTCAACCTCATTTAAGAGCACATGATCGTACCGAGCGAGGACCCTGCTCCGTGCGAGCTCCTTTAGCTGGGTGAAGTCAAAGGCAATGCCTATCTCATCCAGCTTATCGGCACGGACGGTCAGAACAATCTGGAAACGGTGGCCGTGCGTGTTCTCGCATTTCCCCTGGTAGCCTCTGAGATAGTGGGCGGCGTCGAAGTGGACGCGCACTGAGACCTCGTACATCCTTCATTCCTTTCATGAGGCGTTACCGGCTGCCGACTCCCGGACGAGCTCCTCCAGCTTGCGCCGGATGTCCTCACGCCAGCCTCGCTTTTGCACCCAGCCAGGCGTCTTCACCGCTTCCAGCATCTCTTCGATGCTCGCTCCTGTTAGCGGATGCCTGAGTCGGGGGGCTATCTCGGCCAGAGGTATGAGGACGAAGGGCCGCTCGGCGAGCCGGGGGTGCGGTATCTCGATTTCTTCGGAGCGCAGCGCCAGCTCATCGTAAAGCAGGATGTCGATGTCTATCAGCCGGGGGCCGTTGCGGAAGGTGGGCTCGCGTCCCATCTCCCGCTCTATTGTCTTCACATAAGCTAGTAGCTCTATGGTTGAAAGGTCGGTGAGCGCTCCCGCAACTGCGTTCAAGAAGGGCGGCTGAGTTGCATATCCCACCGGCTCCGTCTCATACAGGTCGGAGACGGCTTCTACGTCGGCCCTCCGCGAAAATCTCCACAGCGCCTCCAGCAGATTCTCCTCGCGCTCCCCCAGGTTACTGCCCAGGCCCATGAAGACCGTATGAGGCCTTCGGTCTTTAACGGCCATGCTACCCCTCCGGTTTCCAGCCTCTCACGATAGCGTCGCTCATGCGGCAAACGCGGGCCATAGCTGCCACGTCGTGGACGCGGACGATATCGGCGCCGTTGGCTATGCCGATGGCCACTGTCGCGGCCGTGCCCTCGACTCGCTGGTCAACCGGCAGGCCCAAGACGGCGCCGACAGTCGACTTACGGGAGGTGCCCAGCAAGATGGGGCGTCCCAGCTCCCTTAGCTCCGCTAAGCGCCGAAGCAGCTCCAGGTTATGCTGGGCCGTCTTTCCGAAGCCGATGCCGGGATCGATGATGAGCTTCTCCCACGACACCCCTGCGGCCAGCGCCCGCTCCAGGCTCTGGCGGAGGCTCGTCTTCACGTCGTCTACCAGGTCCGCGTACTCGGTGCCGGTCTGGTTATGCATCATGATCAGGACCGCTCCCGCCGCAGCCGCGATCTCCGCTATCTCCGGCGAGCGTTTCAGCCCCCAGACGTCGTTTATCATGGTGGCGCCGGCTTGAACTGCGCGCCGTGCGACTTCCGCCTTGTAGGTATCGATGCTGATGGGTATTGAGATCTCGGCGGAGAGGCGCTCGATCACGGGTAGGACGCGGGCCATCTCCTCCTCCGCCGAGACAGGCGAAGAGCCGGGGCGTGTCGATTCTCCCCCAACGTCGATGATGTCGGCGCCCTCTTCGACGAAGCGCCGTGCCTGGGCTAGTGCCGCGAAGACATCACTACCCAGGCCATCGCCGGAAAACGAATCGGGGGTCACGTT
This sequence comes from Chloroflexota bacterium, assembly GCA_016210425.1. Lineage (GTDB taxonomy): Bacteria > Chloroflexota > Dehalococcoidia > JACQUE01 > JACQUE01 > JACQUE01. The sequence goes on from JACQUE010000178.1 coordinate 4,105, forward strand.
GACGATGCCCATGATGTACGTGCGTTCGCCCCAGCGGAACTCCGCGCCCCCGCAGCGCGTGCTCCCGATGCCGGCTGCCGCCGCTGCTCTACCTTCGTTCATCGTCGCCTTCGAATATCCTTTGCAACGGGTACTCAGATGATTTTAGCACCTTTCTCCTCTACGGGTAATGCAGGAGGAGCGCGCCGGGGGGCTAATTGACTTGCCTGACGAAACATGTTATAAGATCAGTAATGCTTAGCACGTAGTGGCTTGAGGTGGCATAATCCCGAAGGAATACCGAGTAAACGAAAGGATCAGAGCAAGAGAGGTCCGGCTCATCGGTGAGGCGGGCGAGCAGCTAGGAGTTGTGCCGTTCGTCGAGGCGATGCAGATAGCAAGGGCGGCGGGGGTCGACCTTGTTGAAGTGGCGCCTAACTCTGATCCGCCCGTTTGCAGGCTTCTGGACTACGGCAAGCTCAAGTATGAGCAGGCCAAGAAGGAGAAAGAGGCCCGCAAGCACCAGAAAAACGTAATTCTGCGCGAGGTAAGGATAAGGCCCAAGATCGGCGAGCATGACGTCGATCTAAAAGCGAAGACCGTTCAGAAGCTGCTAAACGAGGGTGACAAGGTGAAGGTCGCGGTCCTCTTCAGGGGACGGGAGGTGACCCATCCCCAGTTAGGCCGGGACCTTTTAGAGCGCGTTTTCGAGGCTGTAAAGGAAACGGCCAACGTGGAGCAGGCGCCGATAATGGAAGGAAGGCGCATGAGCATTATCCTCGCGCCGGGCACCGGTAAGCAACCGAAACCTCGCAAGGAGACCAAGGAGGAGGAGTAGGTGCCGAAACTGAAGACCCATAAGGGGGCGAAGCACCGCTTCCACATGACGGGAACGGGCAAGATCATGCTGGCCAAAGGCGGCAAGAGCCATTTTCGGCGCCGCAAGGCCAAGCGCGTGAAGGGCATGTATGACGAGATGAGGTCTGTTAGCCCGGCGGACGAGGGGCGATTCAAGAAGCTCCTTCCCTACGGAGTCTAATCAGGTGAGAGGAGATAACCGGTGCCACGGGTAAAGGGAGGCGTTACCACTCGCCGACGCCACAATAAGGTCTTGGGGATCACGAAGGGCCACCGCGGGTCGAGCCATCTGCTCTTTCGCCGTGCCCACGAGTCGATGCTTCATGCCCTGAGCTACTCCTACCGCCATCGGAAGGAGCGCAAGGCGCAGTTCCGGCAGCTATGGATCGCCCGCATCAACGCCGCCGCCCGGCTTGAAGGTCTCTCTTACAGCAGGTTCATGGACGGCCTGAAGAAGGCCGGCGTGGAGATGGACCGCAAGGTGCTGGCGGATATCGCCCTCAAGGACAGCAACGCCTTCGCGAAGCTGGCTGGTCTGGCGAAGGGAACGCAGTAGCCCGCAGGC
>JACQUE010000172.1 GCA_016210425.1 Chloroflexota bacterium
ATGACAAGCGGCATCGAACGGCAAGAAGAGAAACAAGGCGCGCACCCCATCTTGTGTTTACATGTGCCCGTTTTGCGGTCCCTACGCTTCTGCAGGCACCGGCTCGCTCCCCAGGCGGCGGACGCGGCGGTTGAAGGCGCCGCTGAGGAAAGCAAACCCGGAGACCGCTGAACCACCGAGGGCCACCGCAAAGGGAGCGCCGAGGGAGCTGGCGATGAGGCCGCTGGCCATCCCTCCCACCGGCATGATGTTGTACGTCATCCCGTAGATGCCCATTACCCGTCCGCGAAGCTGGTCAGGGACCCGCGCTTGCAGCGTGCTCATGACGGAGATCATGTATACAGACTGGGAGAAGCCGGCCAGGAAGAGGAGGCCGATGGAAACGTAGTACCAGTGGGAGAGCCCGAAGGCCACGACGAACCCTCCGAAGATAGCCGATCCGCCCAGCAGCAACCATCCGCGATGGGCGAAGCGTCCCATGAGAGCGACGGCGGCAGTGCCCAGGAGGGCGCCGATGCCGCCGGCTCCGGCAAGGGTACCCTGAGCGGTGGCGCCCTTGTGCAATATGTCGACGGCGAAGATGGGCATGAGCTGGATGTAGGCCAGGCCAAAGAAGCTGTTGAAGAAGGTCATGCCGATTAGCGAGGAGAAAAGCGAGTTGTCGCGGACGAAGCGCGCGCCCTGGAGGAGGTTCTGGAGCGGCGTGCCGTGCGTGGGCCGCTCGATCTGCGGGACTTTGAGGCGCGAGATGAGGAAGACCATGCTCAGAAACCCGGCGCTTCCGGCGTAAAGGGAGGCCTCGGTGCCGGCCGCTGCGATGATGAGGCCGGCGAGCATCGGTGCGACGATCCGTGTCCCTTGCCAGATCGAGGAGTTGAGGGCGACGGCGTTCATCAGGTCCTTGCGGTCGATAAGGTGAGGTAAGATGGCCTGGCGCGCCGGCTGGTCGAAGGCTTGGACGGTGCCGTTGCAGAAGGCGATGACCAGCACGTGCCAGACCTGGACGATGCCCAGAAGCGTAAGTGTAGCCAGCAACAGAATAAGGGTTGCCGAAGCCGTCTGGGTGGCCATGATCAGGCGGCGCTGGTCGAGCCTATCAGCTACGACGCCCCCGAAAAGATTAAGGACAATGGCTGGCATGCCGGTGGCCAGCCCCACGGAGCCGAGCCATATGGGGTCTTTTTCGAGCTGCCGGATCAGCCAAAGCTGGCTGAACGTGACCATCTGGAAGCCGATCACAGAGGCCAGGGTAGCAAACCAGTACTTGCGGTACTCCGGATAGCGCATCGCGCCCAACATGCCCCTGTTGCGCGTGAGGTGGCTGCCGATCGCCTCCATAGACATGCCGTAGGCCCTCTTCCTGTGAAACCCCTCGCGAGGAACTGGGTGAGAAGAGTATATACTACGTCGAAAGCTCGTCAAAGTATCGCGGGTAGCACGTGCTAGCTGTGCCTACTTTGCGGCAGCGCTCCACAGATGTATCATGGTTTCAGCAACTCACGATAAGCAGGCAGACATTGCGCCGACACCGTTTCAGGTTCATACTGGGACTCCTAGCCGGCATAGCCCTGCTTTTCGCTGTGGCGAAGTTTATCAACCTGACCAGGACCTGGCACGAGTTTAATGAATACCCGTGGCAGACGCTACCCGCGATCCTCGCCCTGAGTCTGGGCTACTACCTGGTGAAGGCCGTACGCTGGCAGTACTTCATCAGGGCAATCGATATTAAGCTCCCCCTGCGGAGGTCGGTCCTAGTCTATTTGGCCGGCCAATGGTTCGCCTTCACGCCCGCCGGTGAGTTCGTCAGAGCCTACCTGTTGACAGGCTATGGCTTCAGCTTCAGCCGGGGCTCGGCGGCGGTGGCCGTTCAGGTGGTCTTTGACCTGCTCTCCTTAGCCATCGTCGGCTCCCTCGCCGTCTTGCGCTACCCTCAGTTGTCCACCCTTGTGCAGCCCTTCACAGCGGCTATGATCGTGGGCATCCTTGCCTTCGTCTATTGGCCGCAGTTTAGACGGCGGCCTTCCTCCGCCTTCGTTCCCGGGGCGGCAACGGCAACTGTAGGGCGATTCGGCCACTTCTACGCCTATTCCCGGCAGTTGCTGGGCTGGAAGCAACTGCTCATCGGGCTGGCCTTGGGCCTTGTCTCTGTCGTTATGGGTGTCTTGGTGCTCTTGGAGGTCTCGCGCAACCATGAGATCGAAGTCGGTTTTACCCAGTCGGCGTACATCTACTCCCTGTCGCAGTTGGCGGGAGCGCTCTCCATGCTGCCCCACGGGCTGGGTGCGATAGAAGGAAGCGCGGTCGGCCTGTTTCACAACGCGGGAGTTGACACCGCTCACGCCGCCTCGGCCATCGTTCTGTTTCGCCTGGCCACGCTGGGCTGGAGCGTGGTTTTAGGCGGCGTCTCTCTCGTGTTGTTGCGGACTCCTCTGGCAGGGCCGGCTCCACGTAGCCCTCAGAAACCTGTACAATGACATAATGTACACCGTCGAGCGCTGGGCGATGGGAACGGCTGGCGTCAGAAAGTCTAGCGTGATGCTGAAGAAGCGGCTCGCAATGCCGGTCGCAGTTGTCCTGGTATGGCTGATAAGCCTCGTCGCGATTAGTGCACCCTGGGCATCCCGCCATGCCGTAGCGGCGGAGCCCATCCGCCTGACCAAGGGCCCCTACATCCAGAACGCGACTGTCGATTCGGCCCTCGTCTGTTGGGAAGCCAATGTCCCTCACTCCGGCGCCGTAGCTTACGGCACCACCACAGCCTACGGCTCGCTTAGCCTGGCCGATGGTAGAGACAGGGGCCATTGCGCGAGACTGGACGGGCTCCAAGCTTACACGGTCTACCACTATAAGGTGCTTGCGGAAGAGACAGAGCTATCTTCCGACGCCACTTTCAAGACCCTGGCCGGCCCTAAGAGCGCGAAGATCAGCTTCGTGGCCTGGGGGGACAACCGCACCAACCACTCTATCCATCGTGGCCTGGCCCTGCAGGTCAAGCAGGCGGAGCCCGACTTCGTGATAAATGTGGGGGACCTGGTGGAGTCGGGCAAGCGCATGAGCGATTGGGATGCCTTCTTCGAGGATGAAAAGGAGCTATTACTCACAGCGCCCCTTTACCCGGCCCTGGGCAACCAAGAGGAGGATAGCCCCCTTTACTTCTCGCTGTTTGCTCTGCCGGGCAACGAGAGATGGTACAGCTTCGACAGCGGCCCGGCCCATTTCGTGGCCTTGGACGTCGTGTTCTCGGACTACGGGCCGGGAAGCGAGCAGTATGCGTGGCTGGAGCGTGACCTCAGAGAGACGGCTAGACCCTGGAAGATCGTGTTTGCTCACTATCCACCATACGATTTCTCAAGCTTCAGGGGCAGCGCGCTGGCGGTAAGGGAGGCTCTAGCGCCGCTCTTTGAAAAGTATGGCGTCCAGGTGGTTTTCGGCGGCCACAACCACCATTATCAACGCAACCTGGCCAACGGCGTGACGTACATCGTGACCGGCGGCGGCGGAGCGCCTCTTCATCCTGTGGCTATTGGCCCGTGGACGGCCTACGCCGAAACCACATACCACTTCGTGAAGATCTCCATCGATGGGAACACCCTCTCCAGCGTGGCTGTCCGGGCGGACGGAAGCGAGTTCGATCCCTTCACCCTATCGCTGAAGATAGCGCCTTTTGCGCCCGAGGAGCCGGTGATTAACTCGCTGGCGCCTGTGGGCATACTGGAGATGGTGAGCTGCCAGCGCTGCCATGACCCCTTCCGTCTGACCAACAAGCGTCTGGTAAGCTATGGATGGAAGTTTCATCGGCCCTTCATAGTGCGCGGAGGCATTGCCTTGGCCGCCCTAGTCCTGCTCCTAGTCGGCGGATGGTGGGCCTGGCATCTGAAGATCGGGAAAGGAAAGACGGACCATGCGAAGGGCAAGACTTATTCTCAATCCCATACCCTGGGCTCGGCGCGCCTGGAGCAACCTGCCCGAGACAGTAAACCTGCTGGAAGACGCAGGCATACGGGTTGACCTGGCCTTCACCAAAATGACCGAGGCGATGACTCAGTCGGTGGCGCAGGCCGTCCAAGAGGACTACGACCTGGTCATCGCCGGCGGTGGCGATGGGACGGTGAGCGAGGTGGCCTCAGGTCTGGTTGGCACAGGCGTCCCTCTGGGCATACTGCCCTTTGGGACGTACAACAACGTTGCCCATAGCTTGGGCGTGCCGCTGGACCTGGCCGCAGCCAGCCGTGCCATAGCCGAAGGCAAGACAATCGACATTGACGTGGGCGTGGCCAATGGCAATTATTTCTTCGAGGCCGTCGGCGTCGGACTGGATGCATCCCTTTTCCCCATCGGAGAGGAGATCAAAGGGGGACACTATGAGAAGGTCTTGCAGGGGGCGATGAAATTCCTGCGCCAACGCAAGGCTGAGATGACGCTCATCCTGGATGGAGAGGAGTTGAACCTGCGGTCGCCGATGGCGGTGGTGGCCAATGGGCCCTACTACGGCGCTGGGTTCACGATAGCTCCCCAGGCCAGCCTCACCGACGGGATGCTGGAGGTGGTCATCTTCGAGTGCAGCATGGTGGAGGTGGCCCGCCACTTCGCTCTCAGTGCCCAGAACCGCGTCCACGAGGAACCCTGCGTCACGGTACACCGCAGTCGCGAGGTCAAGGTCCTCTCAAGGCTACCGCTGCCGGCCCATGCCGACGGAAGGCCCATCGGCAATGCGCCCGTGGCTTGCAGCGTCCTTCCCGGCGCGCTGCGGGTCATCGTCCCCTAGACTCCTCGGCCAGACCTGCCTCACCAGAAACAGCGAGTATTCGCCCACGAGGTACCCTAGCACCAGGGTGGCCGCCGCGTCGGTAGGCCAGGCGGCCCCGAAGTAGAGGAGGCTCACAGACACCAGGAGCGGGTAGACGTTGGCGGCGATGCGCAGCTTACCCCACGACCGCGCCAGGACCGAGCTCAACGCCGTTACCAACAGCAGATATGGGTTGGGCAGAGCGGCAAGTGATGGCCAGTGGCGCTGCCAGGCTTGCGGCAGATCGGCCTCTCCGGTGGTGAAAGGCCTGGGGCGCTCGAACTGGGGCGAGACGATACTTACCAGTATCTCGACGACCACGAGGGCTGCGACGATGGCAAGGGCAGATCGGCCTACGCCGTTCTGGCCGCGGAGTGCGCCGTGGCCCAGGATGATGACAGCCAGGGCCGGGTAGACTACAGCCGGGTTTGCCAACAGCCAGTACACGGCTTTAGCGTAGCCGGGATCGAAGCGCCGGAAAACGGGGTAGACAAGACTGTTGTCGGTGTTGCGCAGATAGTCGGCCAGGATGCGGGGGCTATCGATGTGTATCACGTAGCCCAAAGCGAGGCCAATGACTAGGAGCAAGACAAGCGCCAAGGCCAGACGTATCGCCCTTGGTAGTAGCGGATCAGCAGCATCCAAGCTTGTAGGGCGCGGCCGCAACAGGTAGTCGTAAACCCTTCTTGCCCCTTGCGTTCTTGCCAGCGATGCGATGACCTTGCTCACACCCTCAACCACCAGGACGCTGAAGGCGCCGGCCAGCAGGCCGACGACTATGCCGCCGATGACATCGGTAGGAAAATGGGCTCCGAGGTAGACACGGCTTGCCCCGATCAAAGCGACGTACGGAACGGCAAACCACGCTGCCCGGCGCCAGTAGTAGACGAGGACGAGGGACAAGCCGGTCAACTCGCGGACGTGGCCGCTGGGGAAGCTGGGTAGCTGCCCCCAGATGGAGCGCCAATGCTCGTCCATCTGCACATCTGGGGCGAGCATAAAAGGCCGGGGGCGTAAGCCGAACCATTGGGTGTATTGGATGGTCCAAGCCCCAACAATCAGGACAAGGCCCAGAGCAACGACCGCACTCACCATGTCCCGGCGTCGCTTCAACCAGACATACACTGCGCAGGCTGCCACCACCACGGAGTAGTCAAGGCCTGGGTCGTTGAAGAAGGTGAGGATGAAACTGGTTAGTCCGGCGTTGTTCAGTCCGATGGCCTTGCGGAAGAGCTTTAAGTCTATGTCCAGGGCCCGCTGTGGCAGGTTCACCGACAAGAAAGCAAGGAGAAAGGAGACCCCGACGACGATGCCCAGGACGGCAACGGGCACGGCAACAGCATAGGACACGTCCCGCCAGAGGGCGTGGTCCCCAGACCTGGCTCCGTCCTGAGAAGTCATCTCTGGCAATCTCCTGTAGACGGTCGCCCGTTCTCAGCCAGCCCCAGCATCTCCATGGCGACCACGGCTATGCGCGTAGCAGCATGCGTCCAGTGCTTCCGGTAGTCCTCCGCCCCAGCCACCAACTGCCGCATCTCGCTGGGGTCAGCTAGCCATCTCTCCATCGTCCGAACCAGCTCTGAAGGGCTCGATACCATATGCGCCAGACCATGGCTACACGCGAAGCGGGCGTTGGTCGTCTCCTGGCCCGGCAAGGGACGCAGGTAGACGATAGGCCTGCCGGTGGCGATGGCCTCGCCGGTAGTGAGGGCCCCGGCTTTGCTCACAACGACATCCGCCGCTTTCATCACCTTAGGCATGTTGTCTCCGAAGCCCAGCACCCGGTTAGCCACGGATAATGAGCGTCTGTCCAGCTTTCGGCGCAGCCTCCCGTTCCTTCCGCAGGCAATGATCAGTTGCACCGGCAGCCGGGCTTTGGAGATGGCTTCGGCAGCCGAGAGCATCGCTCCGGCCCCCTCGCCGCCGCCGGCGAGCAGGAGCGTGAAGGCTTCCTCCGTCAGGCCAAGCTGGCGCCGCGCCTCGCCGGAGTCTGGCTCCCCCGCCCAGAAGCGGGCGCCAATGGGGAGCCCTATAAGGCGAATTTGCTGGGAGTTGACACCTCTTGCGATCAAGCTCATGCGGACCTCTTCCGTCGGCACCAGGTACAGGCTGACCTGCGGAGCGATCCAGGTCGCGTGGGCCACAGCCAGATCGGTGACCACCGTTGCCAGGGGCGCCGACGATCCCGTTTCGCGTAAGGCTTCGGCGACGACCTGAGTGGACAGCGGGTGGACGCAGATGACCAAATCAGGGGCATGGGTCCGCAGCATATGGCCTGTTCGACATCTCCACGTTTTCCTCATCAGCCGACGAAAGACCCGACAGAAGGTGCTTGTGTCGCTGAGCCTGTAGACTAAGCCCCAGAGAATGGGAAGGTGCACGATGGTGCAGGCGTAGAGGCGGCTTGTTTGTCCCGTCCAGGAAAGGCCGCCGAGCGCTCGCCAGTCCAGGATGTCGGCCTCTAGTAGCCCGGTTCCCAGTTGGCGAAGGGCCGCAGACACGCTATCGGCCACGGAGTTATGTCCGGCTCCTGTGGCAGCGGTGACGATCAGGACTTTCTTCATGGAGAGATAATGACGTCCGGCACGGCGCTCTCGCTAGGGGCCAATGCCATTCCTGGCCATCCAGGAGTTCAGCTTCTGCTCTAAAGAGGAGGCTTGCTTGGGCTCGCTCGATGCCAGGTTGGTGAGCTCTCCCGGATCGGTTACTAGGTTATAGAGCTCCAACTGCCCGGTAAGGTTGTACTTTATCAGTTTCCAACCATCCGCCACAATTGCGATACTACTGTCGTCGGGCACTTGGACGAAGGCCATTCGATCATCGGTGCTATTAGGGGCAGAGACAAGAGGCCAGAGGCTCTGGCCTTCGGTTTGAGGAGGATCGGGTACGCCTAGCGTTTGAAGGATTGTCGGCATGATATCTATGGTCCTGACCGTTTGCCGTATGACCAGGCCAGCCGGCATCATAGCCGGATATCTGACTATGAGAGGAACTCTGACGACGCTATTGTAGAGGATCCAGGGATGGGACCAGCGCCCGTTGTCGTTGAAGCTCTCGCCGTGGTCACTGGTGGCTATCACCAGTGTATTGTCAAGAAGGTTGGCCTGTTTCATTCCATCCAGGAAGCGGCCGATCTCCCTGTCGGTGAAAGAGACCTCTCCATCATATAGGGCGAGCAGGTGTTTAACTTCGGCCTCCGAAAGCTGCTCGCCCGCGCCTATCCTATCGATGGTCTGGTATCCCCCGTCCGGGCAGCCCGGGCAGTCGGGGTCGTACATGGTGTCGAAGGGAGGCGGCGGAGTATAGGGGTAGTGTGGGTCCTGGTAGTGTATCCAGAGGAAGAAGGGCCCGGAGGGCCTATTTAGGAGCCAGCGCAGGGCCGCGTCGGTGGTGAGGTTGGCTCGGCCATCCACAGCCCGCCACGGGTCTGTCTCTCCCGGTGTGCTCACATATACACCCTCAGAAGTCATGAAGCCGCGTTCCAGCCCTGAATACTGAGGCTCAAAGGTGGGCCAACTGAAGATTCCGGCGGTGGTGTAGCCGTTGCCGGCCAATACCTCGGCCAGAGTAAATACGTTAGAGCGGAGTTTGTCCACCGCGTGGATCTTGATTCCATGCGTGGCGGCGTAGGTCGAGGTGAAGATGGAGGCGTGGGCTGGGTTGGTCTGGGAGAACGAGGAGATGGCAAGAGCAAAGCGCGTTCCCTGCTGGGCCAAGGCATCCAGGTTGGGCGTCTTGACGGTCGTGTTCCCGTAGGAGCCCAGATGGTCGGCGCGGAGGGTGTCGATGGTGATTAGCAGGATATTTGGTCTGCTGCTCGTCTCGCCTGGAGCCTCAGTCGCCGTCGTTGCTGTCGGCACCGAGTCCGGGGCCGCTCTTTCAAGCTCAACTTTGCCTGGGGGGTTAATTGAGCCATCGTTAGCGTCGTTGCCTCTATCTTCGTTGCCCCGAGCAGCGCAAGATGTGGCGACGGATCCCGAAAGCGCAATAAGCACCCATACCAGGATCAGAGAACGCGAGAGCATCGTCGTGTCCCTCCGGCGCGCCGTCTTATAGTTTCAGTTTAACCACTGGGCTTTCGGCTGTCGACTGGGGCTGTCTGCGACTTCGCTTCCCTATTTCCGTTCCCTCCCTAGGTTCTCCCCATTATTTACACTATTTACACTTAAAGAACTACGCCCCCTGTTCTAATCACATAGCCGATTAAAGGTTGTCGATGCGAGCCCTGGGTGGCTCGCCCAGCGTCGATTGAAGAATTCCAAAAAGATCTTTAGAAAAGGGCTAAAGTTTTGTCGGAACCGTCCGATAATAGCGACGACAGGAAGAATAAAGACAAACAGAGCAAAACTGAATAGGGACTCCGACAAAAGCAAATCCATCGAAAGGTGGAGACGCAAAGCCACGGGTCTAAAGCCGCGAGAGCGGCCATGATCGCCGGGTTGCCGAAGAGGGACGGACTTGGGGCCGCCTCGCTTTCGTCATCCGCTGCGAGGCGGCCATCTTATTAGCCTCCCTTCGGCCTCTTAGGAGGACGCCGGAAAGGAGTTTGCTTGGCCTAAAAAGGGCGGACTATCAAGCAGCAGGGGGCCCACCTAACCAACAAAAGGAGATGATAGGTAATGAAGATGCTGAGGAGATTCTGGAAGGATGAGTCGGCGCCCACGATGCCGGAGTACGCACTGATGGTCGCCCTGGTCGCCATCGTCGCTATCGTTGGGGCCCAGCTTCTGGGTACCAACATTCTGGCGAGGCTCAATCAGATCGCTGCCGCTATCGGTCCCTAAGGCCGGCGATAGAGGCCGGGGGAGCCCCCTTCGAAGGGGGCTCCCCCTCTCGCGGTAATTCCTGGGGGTTGCCATGCTATCTTACGCTACCAGCATTGTCCTGGTCGTCGTCCTGGCTATTGGGAGCTACAGCGATGTCAAGCGCCGCCGAATACCCAACTGGCAGACGGTCCCCGCCCTGGTGCTGGGCCTCACCCTAAACGGGCTTCTCGGCGGCCCGCGCGGCCTCCTCTCAAGCCTGGCCGCCAGCCTCTTCGCCTTCGGGTTGCTCATTGTTCCGTGGCTCCTCGGAGCGATCGGTGGCGGCGACGCGAAGCTCTTAATGGCCGTGGGCGCGCTAAAGGGATGGCCCTTGATCCTCTCAGCCACGTGGCTCTCGGCGATCGCGGCTGGCCTCCTTGCCATCTCACTGGTGATCAGGAGGCGCAGCCTGCTGCAGATGGTCGGCTATGTCCTGTCGCCAGCAGCTGGTGGCGTCGGGCCTTACCTGCCGCAGCCCGTGGGCGCCAGATTAGCCTCGTTCAAGGTGGAGAAGCCAGAGGCTCTAGCGGCCACTCTGCCGGCGGGGCTGGCGATAGCCATCGGCACGCTGGGAGCGCTGCTGTTGCAGGCTTTCGGCCGCTAGGCGGAGACATATCGGAGCGTCGGATGAAACGTGTCGTGTGTAGGCTTCAAGAGGAAAAAGGTACAGGCCTGGTTGAATTCGCCCTGATGGCGACGGTGCTGGCTTTCCTCCTCTTTGGCATCTGGGATTTTGGACGTGTATTGGATGCCCGGATAGTTGCGACGAACGCGGCGCGGGAAGCCGCGCGCTATGGGGCAGTCTATGGCGCGGATCAGGACCTGTCACAGGCGGAGGTCGTGAGCCAGGCGCAGCAGAAGGCAACCGAGTACCTTCAGACGGGCTTGGGGACGCGCACTGACATCCGACCATACTCCGTCAGCGACATAGTCGTCCAGTTCCCCAATGGGCGTCTCGTTGGGGAGCCAGTACAAGTCAGCGTCGACCTTAAGGTGGATGTTTGGCCATTCATGAGGCAGTTCTTTGGGGGGGCCGATGTCGCGACTATCCGGGGCGCTGCCAGCATACGTATCTAGGTGGGCAAGATGCAAGCCACCAGCAGGATGAGATCGGACACGGGAGCGAGCACGGTGGAGTTTGCGATCGTCGGTACGCTTCTTTTGCTCCTCATGTTTGGCACGCTGGAGGGGGGGCGCCTATTCAATAGCTGGATGCTCATCACCAGCGAGGCCAGGGAGGGCTCCCGCTGGGGTGTGGTACGGGTGGGTGATCCCGCCTACTCCGACTTGAATGTCCTCAAGTCCGACGTGGAGGAACATGTTAGGGCCAGGACGAGCGGGCTCCTTGACCAGGCCCCGGCCGTATTCAACGTGCAAGCCACAGCGACCGAGGAGCAGGTCACAGTCACTATAGACTACAGGGTCTCTATGGTCACGCCCATCATATCCGGCATTCGCCCCTCGTTTCAACTGCGAGCTGCGTCCACGATGCGTTCGGAGTAAGGAGGGCTATACGGTAAAGGTCTTGAGGCTGTTGCGTGCTCTTGGGAACGACGATGGGGGGGCCATTATCGTCCTGGCTGGCATCTCTCTGGCCGCGCTCATGGGGTTTGTCGCCCTGGTGACGGATGTGGGGTTGATGGAAGTGACGCGGCGACAGCTCCAGAGCGGTGTCGACGGGGCTGCCCTGGCCGGCGCCTGGCAGCTACCGAAAGACTCCGCGGGGGCCGTGGACATGGCCTATGACTATGCGGCCCGCAACGGCTTGGCTCCGTCCGAGGTCACCGACGCCCACGTCTTCCGTATTTTCCAGACTGACGAAGACGATGCCATCGAGGTCAAAGCAGACAGGACCGTCAACCTCTTCTTCGCCCGCGCACTGGGCATGAACACGGCGACCGTTGGCGCCTCGGCGACGGCCATCGTGGCCCCCCTGAAGCCGGGAGACCTCTGGCCATGGGGCGTCCCGCAGAGCCAGATCGGCAGTGGGTACGGGGTGATGAAGTTGGGGGCACCGGACAGCATGACGGGGAATTTCTGGGCGCTGGACTATCCGCCGGGTGGCGGTGGAGCGGCGGCCTATCGCGACGACATCGAGCACGGCTGGGACGACTCGGGGGACGCCATGCCTCCCTATGATTCCACCGAGCCCTACTCGTGGTGGGTGGCCACGAAGACCGGGGTCATCGGGTCGACCAAGCAGGCCACCGATTACCTGACGTCTATGAGCGACACCTCCGATCCGCCATCATGCGTCCTGGCAGACCCATATCATTACAATCCCGCTAGTCCGCCCGCTGGCTTCAACCCTCGCCTGGAGTGCTGGCGCATCGGCCTAGTCCCCGTTGCGACCGACGCGTCCTGGGAGGCGGCAAAGGGCACCAGCAATCCAGTAGAAATGATCGGATTTGCAGCCTTCTACTTCGTGGACTTCACGC
>JACQUE010000022.1 GCA_016210425.1 Chloroflexota bacterium
CCACGCTCCTCCAGGTTGGCGCGCATGGCGGCGTCGAGCGGGGAATAGGGATTCTCCATAGGTCCTGTCATTCAGGCTCCTCCAGGAGCGCATGGACCTCGCGGCGGAGGACGGGAAGCTTGGCCTCCACCACGTCCCAGACGAGCCGGTCATCCACCTGGGCGTAGCCGTGGACCAGGATGTTGCGAAAGGCGATGATGCGGCGGTACTCGCTGATCCGCGAGGCGAGTCCCTCATCGAGCCTGGCGAACTGCGCTAACGCCTCGCCGATGATCTTGAACTCCCGCTCCACGGCGGCGCGCAGCATGGCGTCCCTCTCGTAGTCGGCGAACCCCTTGCCGGCGGTGAACGCCACGAGCAGGTCGGCGGCTTGCTTGATGTCGTAGAGGTACTTCTTCGCTTTAAGCCGCATAGAGCAACGCCTTGGTGCGCTCGACGAACTCGCGGAAATACGGATTCTTGATGGCGGAGGCGACGACGAGGTCCACCGGCCGCCCGAAAAGCTGCTCCAGCGACTCCAGGAGGCCAAAATAACGGTCGGCATAACCGGCTCCGGCTGAGGGCTGGAACTCGACAAGAAAATCCAGGTCGCTCTCTTCGGAGCGGAACCCTCCTGCTACGGCTGAACCGAAGACCTCCAGCCTGTGCACCTGAAAGCGCCGGCACAGGGCTTCCAGCTCGCCGCGGCGCTGTTCGAGCTCAGGGATCATAGTTTTTCTCCCCCATCAGGAGGATAGCCGATGTGGGCGAGATTAGCAGCGATGGCTTCATCCAGCCGCCGCGCGTCGGCGGTCTGCTCGCGGAGCTGAGCCACCAGCCGCCGCATCTTCTCATCGAACGGCTCGCCGTCGTCCTCGGCTGCCTCAGCCCCGACGTAGCGGCCTGGCGTGAGAACGTGCCCATGCTTGCGTATCTCCTCTATCCTCGCGGCCTTGCAGAAGCCAGGTACATCCTCATACTTGCGCGGGCTGTCTTTGTCGCTGCGCCACGCATGATACGTACCGGCTATCTTCTGGATGTCTTCGTCGGTCAGCTCGCGGTGGACGCGGTCGATCATGGAGCCCAGCTTGCGCGCGTCGATGAAAAGAGTTTCGCTGCGCCGGTCTCGAAAGCGGCCGTTTCGCCGGTCGCGCGCGATGAACCACAGACACACGGGTATTTGTGTCGAGTAGAAGAGCTGGCCCGGCAGAGCCACCATGCAGTCGACAAGGTCGGCCTCGATGATATTCTTGCGAATCTCTCCCTCGCCGGACTGATTGGACGACATTGAGCCGTTGGCGAGCACAAAGCCAGCTAGACCCGTGGGCGCCAGGTGGTAGATGAAGTGCTGCACCCAGCCGAAGTTGGCGTTGCCGACAGGAGGCACGCCGTACTTCCATAGCTTGTCGCCCCTCACGAGTTCTCCGCGCCAGTCGCTGTCATTGAAGGGTGGGTTAGCCAGCACGTAGTCTGCCTTGAGATCCGGGTGACGGTCGTTGTGGAAGCTGTCTCCGTGAGCGATCTGGCAATCGATGCCTCTCAGCGCCAGGTTCATCTTGGCAAGTCGCCACGTAGTGTAATTCGACTCCTGGCCATAGATGGAGATTTGGCTCTTCGCCTTGCCGCCATTGCCGTTTCCGTTGGCATGGGCTTCGATGAACTCGGCGGACTGCACGAACATGCCGCCCGAGCCACAGCAGGGGTCGTACACACGTCCCTTGTAGGGAGCAAGCATCTCGACCAGGAGACGAACAACACACCGGGGCGTGTAGAACTGGCCCCCCTTCTTGCCCTCCGCGCCCGCGAACTGGGAGAGGAAATACTCATAGACACGTCCCAGGATGTCCTTGGAGCGGCTCTCCTTGTCGCCTAACCCAATGTTGGTGAGGAGGTCGATGAGTTGGCCGAGCCGCTGCTTATCGAGGCCGGGCCGCGCATACTCCTTCGGCAGCACACTTTTGAGCGATGGATTATCACGCTCAATGGCCACCATCGCGTCGTCCACAATCTGACCTATCGTGGGATGCTTGGCGTTGGCTCTCAGATGCGGCCAGCGAGCCTCGCTGGCCACCCAGAACATGTTGGCCGCCCGGTATTCGTCGGGGTCCTCGGGATCAGCACCCTAGGCAGCTTCCGCCTCCAGCCTCGCGTGCTGCTCCTCAAAGGCGTCGGAAATGTACTTGAGGAAGATAAGGCCAAGGACGACATGCTTGTATTCGCGGCGTCCATGTTGTTGCGAAGGGCGTCCGCCGCCTGCCAAAGCTTAGCTTCAAAGCCGAGGTTGGCACCATTACTGCTAGTCAAGCTGTACTCCGTCGCAAACTCAAATAAGGTGAGGGATAACGAGGCCTTCCATGGTCGGGCAAAATGTGGGTAGACACAAGCAGGTTAGAGACAAAATGGCCGCCATATCTTGCAGCCATCGTTCTTCTTGTCATCGCCGCCCTCTTTTTTGCCGCTCCGCCCTGCCAGGGATGCGCAGATGAGGAAGGAATACGTTCAGCCCAATGGTAATCAGGAAACGCAATGGTGTCAACGGGTTACCGCGTAGTCGACCGGCGTTGTGGTCCCTGACCATCAACATGTCCTCATCGTGTCTTCCGAGAAAGTGCCTGACCTTGGGGGAGTTTAATCGAGGGATCTCACAAAGTCGGCAGCATGCCGGACAAGGCTCTCGTCCCCTTCCTGGACGTTGACCCGTCCGTAGCTGTTGGACACCAGTTTATAGCCTCGGTGGTGCTCCGGACAAAGATGATCTCCCGGCTCTCCGCCCCATGAGGAGCCGCTGCTGCTTGGCGCAGGCCTCTTCATAGGGCGACGGTGGCAACCTCGCTCAGATAGATAGTGAACGCCGCGATGGTTGTTGGGCGTTCCACCTGGTGTAATACTCCGTGAGCCGATCGATGACCGCCTTAGGCTTCTGAACCGTGGCGGCGTTGTCCAAATAGACGAGGGGCTTCCCCGCATCACCCTACTGGAAAGCCAGTCCAGGCATAGCGCGATATATCCACTCTGTCAGCAGCATGTAATTGCCGGTGATTAGCAGAATGGCGAACCCCACCATGACCAAGCTACTGGCAAGTCCCATCCAACGTATCGCTTTCTCGAAGCGTGAGAGCAGAGGCAGAACCTTGGCCATGGCAATGGCGGCTATGACCAAAGGGATGCCCATTCCCATTGAGAAGAGAAAGAGGGTAAACGCTCCAACTACAGCCGAACCCGAGAGACCGACGTACACAACCATGGCTACCACGATGGCGGCTCCGAAGCAGGTCATACAGCCGGTGGCGAAAGCCACCCCGGCGACCATCATCTCCAAGGGGTTAGCCGGCCGGCGGCGCTGGCCCATCCGTGAAAGCACCGGCATCTTACACACCAGCGGCGCCCGCACCTGCGCCGCCACGCGCGCCGCCAGGAGGATAATCAGTGCTCCACCGCCGATGCCCAGATACTGTTGCCATACATCGAAGGCTGGCAGTTCTCCCAAGCGCCCAGCGGCGGACCCGATCAGCG
>JACQUE010000176.1 GCA_016210425.1 Chloroflexota bacterium
GAAGGGAGGAATCTTGCCTGTTTGGCAAAGCGTCTCGTGTTTATAGGGCAAGACCCCTCGCCACGCTCGGGGTGACAGTTGTAGCCGTTTTTAGCCTTCGGTGACTCGCCTGTAAGGGGGACGTGAAGGATTCCGGAGCTAGGCTGCGGAGTGATGCGGGGCTCAGGGGAGGAGTGGCCGCTTCAGGGACTAGAGCAATAGGCGACAGTCTAAGCGCCTCGGAAGGTCAGGAGGACCGGAGCCGGCCTTCAGTGGCGGAGCAAGATAACTTCATCCGGGCAAGGAGACGCAAAAACGACATCCTATACCTGGGGCTGCCCAAAACCATATGCGGCCTCCGTGCGCCTTGACGATCTTCTTCGCAATCGCAAGGCCCATGCCGCTCATTCCCTTCGGCAGCAGCTCCGGCCCCCTGAGGAATTCCCTGACCTGCTCCTGTTGCTCTTCGGTCATGCCGGTGCCGTTGTCTTCCATGCAGTAGATGGCCCGCTGCTTAATCCTCCGCCCTGCGATACGGATGAGCCCCCTCTCCTTGGCGGGGTCGAGGCATTTCAGCGCGTTGTCCAGTAGGTTGGAGAAAAGCCTGCCTATTTCAAATGCATCACCGGTGCAGGCAGGGAGATATGGCAGCTCAAGGCTAACGCCGGTCATCCTGATCCTGTGCTCGAAATCCCTCGCCACTTCCGCAAGCAAGCGATTCATGTCCAGGCGAGTGAGCTCTATGGTGGCCCCGATACGAGATAAGCGGACCAGTTGTGAGATCATGGAGTTCATCCTTTGGACGCCACCAAGTGTGTATTCCAAGTACTCGGGAATCTCACTAACCGTCCGGCTCAACCGCCCATGCTCGCTCGCCGGAATCTCTGCCTGGTCTAAGAGAGTGCGGAACTGCAAGACAGCGTGGTCGAGTAGCCTGGTGAAGCCATCGATGTTCGTAAGCGGAGAACGCAGATCGTGGGAGATGGCAGCGATTCCATCTTCCAGTTCGCGGGTCCTCTCCCGACACCGTCGAAGCTCTCCCCGAAGCCGGCGCAACTCTTCCTCTGCCATCCCTACCTCTGCCGATGTCAGGCTGCCAACCATGGAGGAAAGGCAACTGTTGGCCTTCGTTGGAGCCCTGTCGCTAGCTACTACTCTGCTGCGTCAGGGATCTCTCCTGCTCGAACTGGAACCGACTCCCATCGAAAAGGGAGACGCAAGCGTTAACCGCACTTGCATCGTAGGCGACGCCGCTCCTGCCGGATATCTCTTCGAGACCGCGCTCGATTCCGAGAGCCGGCCGGTACGGCCGGTGAGAAGCCATCGCTTCAACCACATCCGCAACTGCCAGGACTTTCGCTTCCAAGAGGATGCGCTCGCTGGAAAGGCCGAAGGGATAGCCGGATCCATCCAGCCTTTCATGGTGTTGAAGCACGGCCTGCGCAACCGGTGATGGGTAATCTATGCGCTTCAGGATGTTATATCCCACGCGAGGATGGCTCCTCATTATGCTCAGCTCGTTCTCGCTCAATCGCTCTGGTTTGCTCAGGATCTCCGCCGGTATGTGGATCTTGCCGACATCGTGGAGGAGCCCGGCCAGCCGGATCGTCTCGATCTGCGTCTCCGGCAGGCAGAGCTCTTTGCCGATAGCGCATGCGAGCTTGGTTACGCGCCGCTGGTGAGCCGCGGTGTAGGGGTCCCTCATCTCCAGAGTAAGGGCTAGGGCCTCCGATGTGGCATCAAGCAGTCTGCCCAGCTTTTCCGAGCTCTGCTTAGACGCCTGCTCTGCTCTTCTGTATTCTGTGACGTCCAAGAAGTAGGCCAGCACCACGGGCATACCTTCGAACTCGATGGGCGCTAGCGACTCCCTTAGCCACTTCACCCTGCCTGCCTTGTCGATGATGCGGTACTCAAGAGGCTCGCTTATTTCCGCGCCCAATCCGGCTCCACCTGCTAAGGGCCTATCATTTTGAACGATCAAAGCCAAACGCTCTCTGTCCATCAGTTCCTCCTCGGTGTACCCGGTGGTGCGTTGGAACTGAGGATTCGCCAGCAGGAACTTGCCGTCTTGCAGGATGCATATGCCGACCTGCGATTTCTCCGACCAGGCTCTGAATTCGTAGATGTTCACTTCCCAGGACTCCTGAAGCGAAGTCGAGACCTAACGAATTGGGGGCTGAATGCAATGCGATTCCATACTATGCCAAGATGCCTGAGCGGACCGCCGCCAGCGCTGCCTGGGTGCGACTCCTGGCGCCCAATTTGAGAAGCAGCTTGTTTACGTGGACTTCGACGGTCCTGGTCGAAATACCCAAGGCAGTCGCGATCTGGGGGTTGCTCAGGCCGAGCCCCACATGGGCGAGGACCTCAGATTCGCGCGGCGTCAGCCCTTGAGAATGGTCCGGGCTTGAGGGCAGGCGTTGCGGCCAGCGGTCCAGGAGCTTACCGGCAATAGCCGGGATCAAGACAAATCCGCCCTGGGCAACGTCCAGCAAAGCCTTCTTGAGGTCTTTTGCACCCGATGCGCTTTTCAGAAGGAAGCCGCCGGCCCCGGCTTCGAACAAGGAGCGGCAATCTTGCTCGGGGTTCACGAGGACAAGGACCTTCGTCTGGGGCGCGAAAGCCTTCGTATTTCGGATGATGCTCACGGCTGCCGCCTCGTCCGACGACAACGCAAGCACCAGGACGTCCGGTCGAAGCCGCCTGGCAAGGTCGATGGCCTCTCGCGCGCTGGCCGTGTCGCCCACGACCTTGAAGAGCTTCGCTCCCGCCAGGGACGACCGAATACCCTTACGGGCGAATTCGTACTCATCTACGAGTAGCACGCTAATTAGATTCTGCCCAAGTTGCTTGTAATCTATCAGGCTGCTCTTGGAAGCCAGTACCATCTTCAACCACCTCAGCTACTTCTTCTAAATTGATGTTAGCCGCTCTGACCCTGCATTACATTCGTGGAGAAGCACGAATCTATTAGTGGAAACTCGTACGTCCGGCTCTGCCGGCATGTCTGCAGCCCTTTGCCTCTGCCGGCGCTCGCCATCGCCGCTCATCCCCCTAACGGAGCGCCTGAGAATACGAGTTTACACGTACGGGTGTGCCCTTAATCCACGCTTGTATCGCTCCAGGCGGGCGGTTAAGCTGAGGGTGTCGGCAAGAAAGCAAGCGATTATAGAAGAACGAAAGGAGCTACATCATGCAGATCCGTCAGCTAGAGGAAGCCGTCAGGCGGGCCATCGCAATTAACCCGAGCCAGCCGGCTCTGGCTCTCGCGGGCGCCTCCCTGGGTGAGACCAAGGACGAGTGGACGTCGGCCGCCCAGACCCTATTTAGTCGACTCAGTGACACCGGGGCTGCCAAGGTGGCCCGTGCCGTTGCCCAGCAGTGGATGTAAGAGATTACAGGGGGTAAGCGACTAGCTTGTGATCTCAGAGCGAGGGTGAGGAGCACAGGCCATGCTAGATGCACTGCGGTCGATAATAGAGGATAGTGTGGCTAGGGGGTGTCGGGAAGGGTTCCAGCGGGAGTCTCTCCTGCGCGCGTTGCGCCGCCCGGGTTTCGCGTTGCACCCGGAGGCGGCCTGCAGGGCCGGGCTCCTCACTCTGGAGATCC
>JACQUE010000173.1 GCA_016210425.1 Chloroflexota bacterium
CCTTGCCACCCTTGGTGAAGGGTGCAATGAGGTCGAGCACTTTCAGGCCCGTCTCGAACAGCTGCGGCTCCGTGATCTGCTCCTCGAAGCTGGGCGGCTCCCGGTGGATGGGCCAGGTCTCAGCCGTCTCGAGGCTCCCTAGGTTGTCCAGGGGTTGCCCAAGCACGTTGAAGAGCCGGCCCAGGGTGGGCCGTCCCACCGGCACCGCCAGGGGCCTTCCCGTGTCCACGGCCTCCATGCCGCGCCGCAGACCGTCGGTGATCGACATAGCCAGACAGCGCACCCAGTTGTTCCCCAGGTGCTGCTGCACCTCCGCCACCAGGTTGTCACCGTCTCTCGGGATCTCTACAGCGTTGTAAACCGCGGGCAGCTCATCGGGTGGAAACTCGACGTCCACAACCGTGCCGATTATCTGCGCGATCTTGCCTGTTGCCACTTAAACCTCCTGATCGCAGACATTCACCCATATTCTACACCGAAGGCCTGCGCGTTATCCACAAATATCTGGGATGCCGCCCTAGACCATGCCGGCGCTTCGAAGCTGTCGGTAGACGCTACGCTGGCCCAGCCATAGGGCGCCGGTCCCAAAGATCAGGGTCACTCCTATCACTCCTGACCTCATGTAGGGGAAGGGCAAAGCTGAGATAGCGGTGATGATCACCAGCCCAACCACCAGAGCGGCGAACAACGGCAGCCCCTGCGCCGGCTGTTGGCCATTACGCAACATGCTTACCAGGAGCCGTCCGGCCCAGATGGCCACAATGATCTGGCTCAAAAAGACGACCGTCAGGTAATAGGAGAGGCCCATCATGCCCAGCGGCAGGCCAATTATCGTGACCATGAGCAGCAGCGCCAGCACAAAGCTCGTGATTAGAAAGATGAGCCCCCAGCCCAAGGACTTCCACGGCGAAGCGGCCAGCGCCTCCGATGATCTGGTTGCCAGCCTGGGGAAGAGCGCTACGAGCGCACCTCCTACCACTACTTGCATGAGAAACACGAGGGCCAACTGCAGGAAGCCCGGCCAGAAGCCGCGAGAGCGGACGGGGGCAGCCGGGGCCTTGCTTGGCAAACTGTGCGTCAGATTGCCTCGCACGATGGCCCCTGCTTTGATCAGGGCCTCGTTATCACTCGTGTAGACCAGGTTGGAGTCCATTGTCGCTGTTTCTTCCAGTATCAGCCGAGTGACATCGATGCGAGTGTCGCCCTTGATATTGCCGCCGATAGTGATATTGTCGCCGGCGCCGGTGACCCGTCCTTCCACCGTTCCGTCCAGCGTGGCCGCCCCGCCTCGCATGGCAACATCTCCGGAAACCCTGCCATCTTTCCCCAGATGAAAAGAGCCGGCCGCCACAGCCACATCTCGGCCCACGTGCCCATCCACGGAGAGCGAGCCGCCCAGGACACGAACTGTGCGGGTAGTGGAGCCGGCTATCTCCACGGTGCCGCCGATGACCATTATGCTGCCGTCAACCCCACCGTCCACGGAGACGGTCCCGGCTGTGGCAATCACGTCCCCCCGGACCTGTCCGTCGATGGATACTGTGCCCGCCGCCGCTATAAGATCGCCGTTGACGGTGCCTTTCACCTGCACCGACGAGCCTACAACGTAAAGGTCCCCGTCGAACGTCTCATCGCTGCCGATAACCACCCGGTTGCCGCCACGGAAGTCAGCAGCCGTCGCGAGAAGGGCCGCGAACGCCACCACAAGGAGAAATAAGCAACTTCTGCGCCGAAGCCCTCTTGCCCCGCCTCTCAGCATTTCTGCCTACTCCCGCGAGAGACCCCTCCCGCGCTGCACAATCCGGCCTTTGCAACAACGAGGCCGCCCTAAGCAATGACGGGGCCATTATAGACCTTGAACCAAGTCCTCACGCGCGAGAACGGCCGGGCTTTCCCCGTCACTGAAGGCCGGCGGCGCCTCCAACGAGGTCCAGCAGCTCCTTGGTTATCGACTCCTGCCGCGCCTTGTTGTAGGCAAGCGTCAGGTCGCGGATCAGCTCGTTGGCGTTGTCCGTGGCGTTGCGCATGGCCACCATGCGGGCGGACTGTTCGCTGGCCACCGCCTCTAGGACGGCGTGGTAGACCTGCATCTCCACGTAGCGTGGGAGAAGCGCGCCCAGCACAGTGGTGGGGTCGGGCTCGAAGATGTACTCGGCCGTCGATTCCACCTGGGCCGGCGGCTCGATGGGGAGGAGGCGGCGCACAACGGGACGTTGGGTCACCGTGGTCACGAAGTAAGGGTAGATGATGTAGACCCTATCCGCCGCCCCAGACATGTACTCATCGATGGCCACTTTGGATATGGCGAGCGTATCCAGCAGGCTTGGCCGGTCGCCTAGCCCCGAGAAGCTGGCCGTGATCTGCCGTCCGTACCGACTGAAGAACTCTGTCCCCTTGCGGCCCACGGTGATGAGGCTGGTGGGGTGCTCCTGGTCCAGAATGAAGGCCGAAGTGCGTCGGTTGACGTTGGCCGTCAAACCTCCGCTGAGGCCGCGGTCAGCGGTCACGTGGATGACGGTCACGCGCTCCGTGGGCCGGTGGGCCAGGAGCGGATGGACCTGCTCGCCCTGGGGTACGCGCACCGCTAGCTCAGCCAGCACCTCCCGCATCTTGTCAGCATAGGGGCGCGTGGCCAGCACCTTCTGCTGCGCCTGCCTCATCTTGGAGGCAGCCACCATCTCCATGGCCTTGGTTATCTTAGCCGTATTAGTGACGCTACGGATGCGCCGCTTTATCTGTCGAAGGGTAGCCACTCTCGCTCTACTCCCTATCTATTCGGCTAGACGGCGGCAGTCTTTTTGAATTCGGTGATGGCGCTGCGCAGAGCCTCCGCCGTGGAGTCGCTGATGACCTTCTCGTCGTTTATGTGCTTGGCTATGTCGGGGTGGTTGCTGTCCATGAAGCGCTGGAAGCCCTCCTCCCATGCGCCGATCTTGTCCACAGCCACATCGTCCAGGAAGCCATTGGTAACGGCAAAGAGGATATCAACCTCTTTGCCCACGGGCATTGGCACGTACTGGCCCTGCTTCAGCACCTCGGTGATGCGCAGTCCGCGCTCTAGCTGGGCCCTTGTTGCACGGTCCAGATCGCTGGTTCCGAACTGGGCGAAGGCCTGCAACTCGCGGAACTGTGCCAGGTCGAGGCGCAGCCGCCCGGCGACCTGCTTCATCGCCCGCGTCTGGGCGGCGCCACCCACACGGGAAACCGAGAGGCCGGCGTTAATGGCGGGCCGGATGCCGGCGTTGAACAGGTCGGCCTCCAAATAGATCTGGCCATCGGTGATGGAGATGACGTTGGTCGGGATGTAGGCTGAAACGTCGTTGGCCTGCGTCTCAATGATGGGCAGGGCCGTCAGGGAACCGCCGCCGTGGGCCTCGTCCAGCTTGGCCGCTCGCTCCAAGAGGCGACTGTGCAGGTAGAAGACATCGCCCGGGTAGGCCTCGCGTCCTGGCGGGCGCCGCAACAGCAGCGAGAGCTGCCGGTAGGCCCAGGCGTGCTTGGAC
>JACQUE010000175.1 GCA_016210425.1 Chloroflexota bacterium
AGTTGGTCGGCCTCGATGGCGCGGCGCAGGACGCGGCCCGGCCCGACGATGTGCGCCTGCCCGACGAACTCGTCGAGGGTGCGCGGGCGCATGCGAGCCGCCAGAGGAGCATCGGGCGGAAGCTGCTCTTCCGGCTCCGCCATGTCGAACATGGGGAGGGTGTCAGTTAGGCCTTTTGGTTTCGGTTTGCTCGTTGGCATCGTGGACTCATTATACCACCGTGGGCTTTGTACGAGCCCGTCCCCTGGTGTCATTGGGTCGAATGGCAGACTGAGCGCCTACATGTCATGCTGAACGAAGTGAAGCATCTTGTCTCCATTACCACAAGCGCTTGTGCTATGAGAGACAAGATTCTTCGCCTGACGGCTCAGAATGACATAAAAAGGATGCTTGGAAGGCATGATCAAGAGTGCCACTGTCCGTTTGAAACTCCCTCCAAGAACGCCATTACCGCCTCGTTGAACGCCTGTGGCTGCTCCATGTTGACCATGTGGCCTGCGCCCGCGATGTAGCGCAGCGCCGAGCCCTCGATGCACGAGTGGACGCACTCGGCCAGGAGCTTGAAGTCGTCCATGTCGTCGCTGCCGGCGATGATGAGCGTGGGCACGCGAATCTCGCCCAGGCGGTCGATCTGCGGCTTGGGGTTTAGGCGATAGGGCTGCGCGTGCAGGTACTCCTCGCCGCGAAACGTCAGGACCATCTCGCGCAGGCGGGCGAAGGCCTGCGGATGGCGGCGGATGCCGTCGAAGACGGGGTGCGGCAGCCAGACCTTCTCCATCACAGCGCGGATGCCCTCGCGGCGAGCGATCTCCCCGAAGCCCTCCAGAGCATCGGCGAAGTCTGAGGAGTAGTGGAAGCCTTCGACGCCGGCGTCGGCCAGGATGAGGCTGCGCGCCATGTCAGGGTAGTCGAGGGCAAGCTGGATGGCGATGCCGCCGCCCATCGAGAGGCCCAGCAGGTGGGCGCTATCGATGTTCAAATGGCGCAGGAGGTCGCGCAGGTCGGCGGCATACGTGGGCCAGTTGTAGCCGTCGCGGGGCGCCTCGGAGCGGCCGTGGTCGCGCACGTCGTAGGTGATGACGCGGTAGCGGCGGGCGAAGACGGTGACCTGGCCGGCCCACATGCGCAGGTCGGCGGTATGGCCGTGGATGAGGACGAGGGGCTCGCCCTGGCCCGCCTCCTCGTAGTAGGTGCGGATGCCGTTGGTGATGGCGTTGGGCACCGGGCGCCTCAGAGGATGCGGATGGGGCTGGCGATGACGCCTACGAGGCGG
Source organism: Chloroflexota bacterium (assembly GCA_016210425.1). Classification (GTDB taxonomy): domain Bacteria; phylum Chloroflexota; class Dehalococcoidia; order JACQUE01; family JACQUE01; genus JACQUE01. The sequence goes on from JACQUE010000175.1 coordinate 1,274, forward strand.
AGAGCTACGGCGATGGCGAGGCGGAAGGGGGCGAGGACGACCCTGAGGGCCAGGAAAGGCAACGGCCCAAGGACGAGCAAGCCGAGCATGCTGCAGCCCCCTTTTTAGGGAGAGTATAGCGCGAGAAAGGGCGACTGACTACTGGCAAGCCTCTTGACATAGATGTTCAGTAAAGGTATAGTCCAATTATAGAACCATACAAAGAATAGACGACATGCCTCCAGCGCGGGTACAGATCCTTTTTGGCGAGATGATGAGCCTCATATACGAGCGGGAGATCCGGCTCATGCGGGAGTTTGGCTTGAGCCTGCTCGAATACTACACGCTCCAGATAATGAGTTTCACGCAAGAGGCATCGCTTAAGGAGATCGGGCATCGACTGGCTTTGCCCAAGAGCACGGTTACATTCATAGCCGACTCCTTGGAGCGTAGAGGTCTGGTGGAAAGGCAGCGAAACAAAGATGACAGGCGGATATGGCAGCTTCGACTTACGGAGCTCGGCCGAAGGCGGATCGCAGAGTTGCTCGCCAAGAAAGCGGCCTACACGCTGCCAATCTTAGAGGCACTTTCCGATGCAGAGGCGCAGACCCTGGTCAAAGTAATGGAGGACATAACGCAAAGGCTACGAGATAGCCGTTAGACGTCTGGAAGGAGTCATACGAGATGATCAGCGAGACCTCAAATAATAGCGAGTGGACGGGCCTTCGAGGTCGCATCATGGCTTGGTATTTAAACAGCCCTTTTCGCCGACTCTCGGAAGTTCTTTTTCTAGGGGACGGTCGATCCAGGGTTCTAGCCGAGGTGACGGCCGCACTGAAAGGCGAGGGCACCGTCCTCGATGTTGGAGCGGGCTCTGGATATTTCAGCCTAGCCATTGCACAAAAGCTTAAACAGGGCAAAGTCATCTGCCTAGACCTGTCTAAGGAAATGCTGCAACGCTTGCGGCAGTTGGCTAATAAGAGAGGCCTGGCTGACAAAGTGCAGATGCTGGAAGGGAGCGCAAGTCGGATCATGCTAGACGATGGCGTGGTAGACGTGGCTATCGCCAACGGTGTCTTTCATGAGCTAGTCGACCCCGCGGTTGTGTTGCAGGAAATGGTTAGGGTCCTTCGGCCGGGCGGAGCGATCATCGTCACCGATTTTCGGGCGGACACGTGGATCGGACGCCGCGTCGCCTCTGCCCATCGCAGCGAGGACCACGGGCCCTTTGGCCGACAGGAGTTGGAGAAGCTATTCCTAGATGTTAGCCTTAGAGATGTGAGGGTGTCAGCAGTGCGGCACATCGTAGTGGGAGTGGGGATAAAGGCAGAGGCCGCGTGACGAAGCGGGCAATCCTAATAGCAGCGATGTTTTACTCACACCGCTATCTCCGCCACTGTGACGCCTTCGCCGCCCTCTTCGGGGGCGCCGGGGCGGAAGGAGGCGACGAGGCGGTGGCGCGATAGCTCCTCGCGCACGAGGCGGCGCAGGATGCCCTCCCCCTTGCCGTGCACGATGCGCACCTGGCGCAGGCCTGCCATGTAGGCGTCGTTCAGGTACTGCTCCAGCGACTCCAGCGCGGCGTCGGCGCGCATGGCCCGCAGGTGGAGTTCCGGGCTGACGGCGGGCCGGGCGGCGTAGCGGTGCGTCACTACCTGCGGCGGCCTGGTCACCGGCCCGGCGACGGGCTCGACGCGGTCGGCGGGCAGGCGCAGACGCATGTTGCCCAGGAGCACCTCGACCTCGCCGTCGGCGCTGGGCACCGTCAGAAGCTCCCCCGTCTGTCCCAGGTCTCGCAGGCGCACGGTTGCGCCTACCTTTAGCTCGCGGGGGCGCTCGACGGGGCGCGGCGGACGCCTGTGACGGCGCAGGCGGCGGCGGACGGCCATCGCCTCCTGGCGGATGGGCTCCAGGCGCTGGCGGCGCTCCTGCTCCAGCAGGCTGATGTCGGAGGAGATGCGGCGCAGGCGGTCGCGCAGTTCCTCGGCCTCGGCCAGAAGCTCGGCTTCGGTCCGCTCGACGACGCGCCGGCGCTCCTCCTCCACCTGGCGGAGCTGCTCGGCGACCGCCTCACGGTCGGCCTGGGCTGCCTCGCGCTCGGCGGCGTCTTCTCTGGCCTGGGCCTGGGCAACGTCGCGCTGGCGCTGGATCTCCGACAGCAGCTCCTCCACCGCGATGGTTCCCGGC
>JACQUE010000179.1 GCA_016210425.1 Chloroflexota bacterium
CCCTAGCGCCGCCGATGGGTACCCGTATCCCCTCAAGGCGCTCATCACCTACTGGAACGCCTGGCCCTACTCCACGCCGGCGCTCCGCAAGGTCTTCGAGGACTACGTCAAGGACGAGAAGAAACTGCCCCTGTTCGTGGCCATCAGCCTAAACATCGGCGAGGTGGCGGCTCTGGCCGACTACATCCTGCCCGACACGTCCTACCTGGAGAAGTGGGCTTTCCCTGGGATGACACCCACCATCCTTACCAAGGCCACCTCGTTCCAGCAGCCGGTGGTGGGCAAGCTGGATGGCAAGACCATTGGTGCCGCCGACTTCGACCCCGATGCGCCCAACCGCTACACGCCCGTCCTGCCCAACACCAAGAACACCATGGATATTCACATTGAGCTGGCGAAGAAGGTAGGGCTGCCGGGCGTGGGCGCAGGGGCCTTCGAGGACGGCAGCTCCCTGGATGCGGGCTGGGACTTCGTCAAAAAGCAGATCCAGAACCTGTCCAAGGCTGCTGGGAAGCCAGTGCAGGAGATCATCGCCAAGGGCGGCGTCTTCGAGGACCCCGGCAACGAATACTCGGGCGACTACGTCAAAAGCACGTACGGCAACATCATCCACTTGTACAACGAGCCTCTGGCTACCACCAAGGACTCCATGACTGGCCAGGCCTTCGACCCACTGCCCAAGTACGACCCCATAAGGCATGCCGACGACACCCCGGTGGACGACGCCGGCTACGCCTACCAGCTCATCACCTACAAGTCTGTGCGCCATGGCCAGGCGAGGACGGCTGCCCTACCGTGGCTGATGCTCCTTAACCCGGAGAACAGCGTGGACGTGAGCGCCAGCGATGCCAAGGCGCTGGGCGTCGCGACGGGTGACCTGGTGCGGATCAGCTCCCCATCGGCCTCCAAAGGGATAGTGGGCAAGGCGCGGGTGCTGGAGGGCCTTCGGCCAGGGGTCGTAGCTGTCTCTCACCACTATGGCCACTGGGAGCTGGCCTCCCGGCCTCACGTGGTTGATGGGATGCCGACGGGTTACGAGCCGAGCCGCGGGGCAGGGCTCCAGGCCAATGAGATCATGCGCCTCGACGCCAAGCTGAAGAACGTGTCCCTACAAGACAAGATAGGTTGCTCGGTCTCGTTCAACGACACGCGCGTCAAGGTCGAGAAGGCATAGGAGGGTGATGAACGATGCCTCAGAGAGGATGGGTCCTGGATCTGGGCAAGTGCATCGGCTGCGAAAGCTGCTCCATCGCTTGCAAGTCAGAGAATAACACTTTTCCGCAGCAGTCCCCCTTGGCTTTCAAGAGGGGTCAGAGGGAGGCGCCTGACCACGTCAGCTATCGGTGGGTTGTCTTCAAGTGGAGCGGCGCCTATCCGAAGCCCGATCTTCTCTTCGTGACCTCAGCCTGCAACCATTGTAAGGACCCGGCGTGTCTGGCATCCTGCCCAGTGGACGCCATCACCAAGCGGGCGCAAGATGGCGTAGTGCTGATCGACCAGGACAAGTGCATCGGCTGCCGTTACTGCGAATGGGCATGTCCGTACGGCGCTCCCAAGTATAACGCCAGCACCAAGAAAGTGGAGAAGTGCACCTTCTGCATGCAGCGGGTTGACAAGGGACTGCAGCCGGCATGTGTCACGACGTGCGTTGGGCGAGCCCTCTCCATGGTCGAGAGCTTCGACCTGGCAAAGTCCGGCGAGAACCGGCCAACAGGCTTCGCCGATCCAAAGCACACTGCTCCATCCATCAGGTTTGTGTCCAGATGAGCGTGGAAGTGGCGGTGGCTGCTGGGGTGGCAGCCGAAGTGGCGGAGGCCAGAGCGGGGGTATATGGCTTTCTCTCTAACCTCCTTCTGGCCCCGCCCACTGAGGCGGCTCTTGCAAAGCTGCAGGAACCCTCTTTTATCGCGGGCGTCGCCCTTGGCCTGGGGGTGCGAGCGTCGTCTGCCTTGGAGGCCCTGCGCGGGGGTGCGAGCCATTCCTTGGAGAGCCTGGTACAGGAGCATAACGACCTCTTCGTAGTTCCCTTGGGCCGCTATGTCGCGCCGTACGAAGCGGTGTACAGAGGCGCCCAGGAGGAGGGGGACCAGTGGATTGCAGGCCCCTTGCAAGGTGAAAGCACGCTAGCCGTCCTGGCGAAGTATCGTGAGGCTGGGGCGGAGATCGATGAACGCTTCCTTGACCTCCCCGATCACATTGGCATGGAGCTGGCGTTCATGCAGCTCCTATGCGAGTTGGAGGCAGAGGCACGGCGCCGGATTGATGACGAGGAGACGGCGCGTTTGACGTCCCTCCAGGTCAGCTTCCTTAAAGGACACCTTGCGGTATGGGCGCCAGCCCTCTGCCAACGCATCCGAGAAATGGCCAAGACGCCGCTGTACAAGGGAGTGGCCACTTTGTTGGAAGCATACCTGGACATCGAGCAGAAGCCGGTAGCAAGCGGTACCCGAAGCTAGCCCGTGGCCGGTCAGTACCGTCGGCCCGATATATCCGCCATCTGCGATTGCGGAGCGCGCGAAAGCTCCAGAGATGATGCTTCCCGACGCATCTCCTTCTCCAGCAGCTCTATTTGCTGCTGATATTCGCGCTCCCGCGACCCGCTCTGCAGGTTCCAGCCCAAGGCGACCGCCGCGGCGGACACGGACCGCGTGTCCCAGAGGGTGCGGAGCGTCCGTTTCAAGAGGTTGAGCCTGCCGTTCAACTGGCGCTCGGCCCATTTCCGCTTCTTGTAAAGCTCGAGCGCCGAACAGGTTCTCGGCTCCAGCACCACCTCGTGCAGATTGTATTTTGCCCAGTCCGCGGGGAAGTTCGTATAACGCAAGCGCCCGGACTGAGCCACCTCGTCGAAAAGCCGTGTCCCAGGCAGCGGACAGACGATGTTCAGGTTCTGCGTGGCTACTCTGACGTCCTTGATGAAGCGGACGGTATCTTCAAACACGGTGGGAGAGTCGGCGTCGTTGCCGAAGATGAAGGAGGCGATGACCGCTATCCCGTGCCGCTGCGTGTTCCGGATGTGCATCTTGTAATCGCCCAGCGTGTTGATGCCCTTATTGACATCGTCGATGACACGGCTATTGACGGACTCCAGCCCAAAGAGGACCAAGCGGCACCCGGCCTTGTACATCCAGTCGAGGACTTCGTCTTCCCGGCCAAGGTTCTGCGTCGCCTGGGTGCCCCAGTACTTGCGCACGCCTTGCCGGCGCAGGTCCGCCAGGGCTTTGCAGAGCTCCAGCGCTCGTTCCCGGCCTGCCCGGCCGGAGCCGATGAAGTTGTCGTCCACGAGGAAAACTACCTTTTGCTTGATGTTCCGAAACTCCTCCACCACATCCGCAACGGGACGATAGCGGATGACAGCGCCATTGGTGGACGTCACCGAGCAAAAGCTACAGTCGTAGGGGCAGCCGCGAGCAGTCTGGATGGAGCCATAGGGATACTTGTCTCGAAGGGGATTGCGAAGGATTGGGACTCGGTCCAGGGTAGGCATGCCTCCACGGTAGACCGACTTTAACTCCCCGTTCTTCACGTCGGCCAGGATGGTGGCCCAGATGCCTTCCGCCTCGCCGATGCAAATGCTATCCGCATAGCGGAGAGCTTCGTCGGGCAGCGCACTAGGATGAGGCCCCCCCAGGATCACTGGAACGCCTCGTTGCCGGAGGGCACCGGCGATCTCGTAGGCGCGAGCCGCCTGGTTGGTCCAGCTATTGATGCCCGCCAAGGAAAGGGTCTCGGGGTTCACCCTTCTTACATCAAAAGGCTCTACCCCCTCGTCGAGGATCTCGACGTCCCACTCCTCTTTCGGCGTCAGCGCATCGATGACAAGGAGACCCAGAGGATAGAGACGACCGGTCGCTTCAGAGATTAGGTGCTTATTGACAGGCTTAGGCTGAATGAGAATGATACGTTTCTTCAAGAAGATGGTGTTCCCTTCCCTTCGGTCCGGCAGCCGTGCCCCCTTGGCATGAGGTCTCGCAAAAGGGACTCCTTCCGGCCATGCGCGAGCGGCCTTGAAGAAGCCCCTAAGAGCACTGGTATCTTTCTCCGTTTAATCTTCGCTAGGCTTCAAATTCAGAACAACCTGGCCGTCGCTCTCGATATGCCCGGCGTGAATTATCGTGCGGGCGTCAAGGTCCTTGTATCCCCGGAGCTCGATGCCCGCTGCTTTAGTAGCCGCTGGGTCGAATATCCGGAAGTAGGTCACACTACGACCCACGTAATGCCCATGTTCCTGCACCATACGAAGAGCGGCCGCCGCATCACGGCTTAAGCCGCGTTCTCTTGCCAGGTGGAGAGCTAGCTTCTCCGAAAGCACCATGGGACCCGCTTTCTGCCCGAAGTTCCACATGGCTTCTGCCTTTCCTGCTTCCCGAACGACCTGGAGACGCAAGCAGTCGCGGGTCTCCCCGGCTATCGGCGCCCTGCCTATGCTTAAGACACAGGCCGGACGTTGGTGGCCTTGGGTGTTCCCCGCCGCTCGTCCCTCCCTAGGTCATATTCCACTTGCTGTCCCTTCTGCAAGGACTCATAGCTCGTACCTTTAACATCGCTACGGTGGAAGAACAGGTCCTTAGGTTCCCCCTCTTGCTGCTCAGGCAGGATGAAGCCAAACCCCCGATCGGTTACAAGATTCTTGATGGTGCCTCGTGCCACAGTTACTCTCCTCTCCGAAAAACCGACAGGAAGGGGGCCGGCCTATCCCTTGCCGGCACCACGCACCCCTCGGTAATGGTAACTCCTACTTTGAGATGCTATAATAGCGCAAATCGATACATGCTTCAGCAACCATGTATCGCTATTCATGTAATGACGATACTCCTTCTGGGGAAGCATGTCAACGGAGAAAGTTCCTTTTTCTTCTAAGAGGTAGCAAGAGATGGCACAATCGACGTTTCTGACGAACCACGGATTGGTGCTCACCTATATCGGCAACCACCGGGATAGCACAGGGCTGGAGATAGCCCAGGCGGCCGGCATTACCGAGCGTGCCGCCCGCAAGATCATCGCCGACCTGGAAACCGATGGCTACATCGAACGAGAGAGAATAGGCCGACGCAATCGCTACCGGGTCAACGCCACCCAGCCACTCCGATACTTAGGCGGACATGCGGTGACGGTCGGCGAGCTACTTGAGGTGCTTGGGGTACCGGTCCGTGCTAAACTTCGTTAGGGCAGGCTTTTTCGGAAGAATCGTCCATCACCGTGGATGAAAATCGCCACTAACTGTCACCCCGAGCGCCAGCGAGGGGTCTTGCTCCATGAACCCAAGACGCCAATGCCAAACAGGCCGGATGCTTCACTTCGTTCAGCATGACAG
>JACQUE010000181.1 GCA_016210425.1 Chloroflexota bacterium
ATTCAGAGGAGGTGCCCATGGCAACATCGCTGCCCACCGAGGAAGAGGTCCTGGGCTACATCAAGCGCCTGAGCAACTGGGGCCGCTGGGGCAGCGACGACCAGCTCGGCACGCTCAACCTGATCACGCCGGAGAAACGGCGGCAGGCCGCGGCCCTAGTGCGCGACGGCGTCACAGTCCCCTGCGCCTGGCCCATCGTCGCCGCAGCCGCCGCCGATGTCACCAGCCAGCCCATGCACCTCATGCTCTCCAGCGGCGAGTCGGCCCACAACCAGGGGCCCACTCCGCCCGGCAGCTTGCAGGGCGTCTCCGACTTCTTCGGCCTCGTCTTCCACGGCCACACCATCACCCACGTCGACGCCCTCAGCCACATCTTCTACAACGGCAAGATGTACAACGGCAAGCCGGCCAACCTCATCACCACGGCCCAGGGCGCCACGTATCATTCCATCGAAGCTGTCGCCGGCGGCATCGTCAGCCGTGGGGTGCTCCTCGACATCGCGAGGCTGCGTGGCGTCGACTGGCTGGAGCGCGGCGAGTCCATCCTGCCCGACGAGATGGAGGCGGCGGAAGCGGCGCAAGGCGTCCGCGTCGAGGAGGGGGACGTGCTGCTGGTGCGCACGGGACACCTGCCGCGTCGCGACAGGGAGGGGCCAAAGCCCCTGGCAATGGGGCGGCCCGGCCTGCACGCCGCCTGCCTGCCCTGGTTGCGCGAGAGGGGCGTTGCGATGCTGGGGGCGGACATGGCCAACGACGTCTCGCCCAGCGGCTACGAGGCGCTACAGCAGCCCATCCACCAGATCGGCATACCGGCGATGGGCCTCTGGCTGCTGGACAACTGCAACCTGGAGGCGCTCTCGCAGGCCTGCGCCGAGCGGCGTCGCTGGGAGTTCATGATCGCCATGGCACCGCTGCGCATCCGCTACGGCACCGGCTCGCCGGTGACGCCCATCGCCATATTCTGAGCGGCGAGCTACTTCTGCCTCAATAGACGTGACGAGTTGGCGAGGATGCCCAGGTCGGGTAGGGACTGGGCAGCGGCGGCAAGGACGGGCGGCAGGAAGCCCAAGGCTGCCAGGGAAAGCCCAGCCAGGTTATAGACCGCGGTGAAGGCGATGTTCAGCTTCACCACTCCCATCGTCCGGCGGGCAATGCGGAAAGCATCCGGCACTAGGCTCCAGTCCTCACGCATCAGCACCATATGCCCGGCTTCAATGGCCACATCTGACCCTGCTGCTCCCATGGCAATGCCAACATCCGCTTGGGCCAGGGCCGGCGCGTCGTTTACACCATCGCCCACCATCACCACGACGCGGCCCCTGGCTTGATACGCCTTTACGACGGCGATCTTGTCTTCAGGGAGGAGATCGGCGCGGTAGTCTATGCCCAGGCGGGTAGCGATGGCTGCCGCTGTCTGCTCATTGTCCCCCGTGAGCAACTCCAAGTGCGTCACGCCCAGGGCACGCACAGCATCCAAAGCGGCAGGCACCTCTGGTCGCAAGGTATCGGCGGCGGCCAGCACGCCGACCAACTGGCCATCCCGCGCCACCAGCAGCAAGGTCTTGCCCTGCGTCTCAAGCTCGTCCAGAACAGGAAGTGAATAAGCTATGGGCACCATGCGCCGGTTGCCCACCATAACTTTGGCGCCGTTGACCCGCGCTCGAATCCCCCGGCCCGGCGCGGCTTGGAACTCCTGCGGCTCACCCAGGCTGAGGCCCCGCTCCCGCGCCGCGATGCGCACGGCCTCAGCCAAAGGGTGTTCTGAGTAACGCTCGGCGGAGGCCGCCAGGGCTAGGACATCGTTCGGGGAGGCGCCGTCTAGAGGTAAGATGTCTGTGATCTGGGGGCGGCCGAGGGTGAGCGTCCCTGTCTTATCGATGAGCAGGACATCCGCCCGGGCCAGCAACTCCAGGTACTTGCCGCCTTTTATGAGAAGGCCGCGTTTGGCGCCGGCGCCAACGGAAGCCAGCATAGCTATGGGTGTGGCAAGGGCAAAAGCGCAGGAGCAGGCCACAACCAGCACCGCCGCCGTGGCAAGCGGGTCTCGACCGACGCCCAAGGTGAGCGCCGCGATGCCGACAACGACCGGTAGGTAGTAGGCCGAGAACCTGTCGGCGAGGCGCTGGACGTCCGCCCGATGCGCCTCTGCCTCCTCCACCATCTTCACCACACGCCCAAAGGTGGTGTCAGCGCCCACGTGCGTGACACGGATGCGCAGGCTGCCCAGGCTAGCCAGGGTGGCCGCGAAGACCTTTGCCCCAGGTCCAGCTTCAACAGGCAGGGACTCGCCTGTGATGGTCGCCTGATCCACTGTAGCGTGGCCGCTTACGACCTCGCCGTCCACTGGGATCCTCTCACCTGGCCGCACGATGACTGTCTCGCCCACCTGCACCTCGCGTGCGGGCACCTCCCGCTCCTCTCCGGCCCGTTCCACGCGCGCCATCTGAGGAGCCATAGCGGTAAGACCCTTTACGGCGCGACGGGCGCGCTCCGTAGTAAAACTCTCAGCATAATCGCCGACCCGCATGAAGAAGACTACGATGGCCGCAGTTGCCCACTCACTGACGGCCATGGCCGCAACCGCGCCGAGGGTCATCAAGGTATGAGAGGTGACCTGTCTCCGGAGAGTAGCGCGCGCGACATCTCGGAAGACGGGGTAGCCCCCGATCAGAACAAGGGCGAGACCCACGGGCCACGGCACCCGTTCAGTAAGCGCCTCAAAGAACCCCAGCCACTCGCCCACCACCGCAACGAACAGCACGACGCCAAAGACGAGCCCCAGCAGCACCAGGATGCGTCGGCCAAAACCGGCGGCGAGAGGCGCGCTTGCTTGCGCTGCCGCCAGGGGCCGGACCGCGTAGCCCGCGCTTTCCACAGCCCTCTCGATGGCTTGCAGGCTCGCGAGGGCCGGGTTGAAGCAGACAACGGCCTTCTCGGAGGCTAAGAACACGTCTACCGAGGCCACGCCAGGCAGCGTGGAGATGGCTTGCCGCACGTGCTGCGTACACTCGGCGCAATCCATGCCCTGAATTGGAATCTCGACCTTCTGCTGAGTAGCCACCCCTATCCTCCGTCCGGAAGGTTGTAGCGAATGCAGTCGTAAACGCCTTTCGCCACGTCCGCCAGCACTTCGTCAGTCAAGCGCAACAGGGCTGTCACTCGTTCGTCACTCAATTGATAGTGTACGTATCGCCCTTGCTGCCGCCGAGAAACCAGGCCGCAATCGCGAAGACACCCCAGGTGGTTGGAGACGTTTGATTGACTGAGACCCGTTCTCTCGACGATCTCAGTTACTGTCAGCGGGCCGGCGCGCAACGCCTCAAGGATGGACAGGCGGGAGGGGTCGGAGAAACCGAAGAAGAGCTTGGCCTTAAGGCTCAGAGCTTGAGCGCCGCCAATGGTCAACATGACATATCACCATATCATTATTCGCTGATACATTAGACCGAAAGGCAACGTTTGTCAATAGCGTGATTGGTTCATTGTTGGTGGGGTAGAGGGAATCGAGAGGATGCCACCCTCCATCGTAACAAAGACTTTCACTGCCACGGCCTGCGATTACTCAAAACCCTGATGCACACCGCTAGTTGGAAGCATCGGCCGGCTACCCACAATAGGTGCCCCCTTTGACATGGAGGTAATACCTGTGATATAAGAGTATTACCCTATGCACCCATGCAGGCTACAAGAGGGGTAGAGACGATGAAAGAGACCTCGACTACAATCACCAAGAAGGGCCAGGTGACCATCCCGGTGGAGATCAGGCATTCTCTGGGCCTCGCTCCTGGAGACAAGGTAGCTTTTGTGCTCGAGAATAACGAGGTAAAGGTCAGACCGGCCAAGAGCGCACTCGAAAGAAGCTTTGGAGCAGTCAAACCTAGAAAGAGCCCAGAGGACCTCCGCGAGTTGGAAAGGCTCGCCGAGGAGGCGATGGCTGAGGATGCCCTACGGGGGCTCAAAGGGTAGATGCCTGTCTTTTTAGACACGAACATCATCCTTCGTCACCTTCTCCGTGATGATGAGGAGAAGGCTTACCGCTGCAAGGACTTCCTCTCCCAGCTAGAGCAAGCCAAAATCAAGGCCCGAACGTCGGACATAGTGATCCATGAAGTCGTCTTCGTCTTAGAGCGCACCTATCGCCAACCAAAGGCTGAGATCAGGGACCTGCTGCTCCCCATCATCCTCTTCCCCGGTCTTATCCTGCCCGGCAAGAGGCAATATGCTCGGGCATTTGACCTATATGTAGGTAAGAACATCTCTTTTGCGGACGCATCTAACGCCGCCCTCATGGAGCGACTTAACATCACTGAGGTTGTCTCCTACGACCTTCACTTCGACCGGATCGAGGGGCTAAAGAGAATCGAGCCCTAGCTGAGCTCGGTTGACCAGCCAGGGTGCGAGGGGTTACTATCAAGTGTAACCAAACGTGGGGCAAAAGCGTCATGGCGGAGGAATCTAAAGAGCGTTCCAGATGCTGCACCTCTCTCTCCTGTGAGGATGCCGAAGCCTTAGCTTACCTTCAGCAGGCCATCGCCTCCGGCACCCACTGGTACCTGGCCCTCCTGGACGCCATCGGCCTCTGGACCTCTGCCGAGGAGACCCACGAGGAAGTCCGGTACCGCTACCTCATCGCCCACGAGGCCTTCGACTGGCTCCTGCTGGCGGAGCGCCTGTGCGGAGCCGTCAACGGCGCCATCCCGGAGAAGGAGAAAGAGGACCTCTTGATCTACGGGCGGCCGCCCATAGAGGTTGGCGAAAACGAGTTCAAAAGGCGCATCGGCAGCGTCAAGTACAGGGCCTACCTCAACTATCTCTATGGCATAGTGCTGGAAGAGGCGTTGCACATCGCCGTCGAAGAGGAGGTGCGCAAGGAGCTGCACTCCCGCACCCTGGCCTACAACAAGCGCGTTGACGACGAGGTCTACACGAGGATATACGGGGCGACTTTCCAGGCCATGCGCGAGAGGTACCTGCGCGAGACAGGAGCGCCCGCGAATCCGGAGACCGTGGAGCTCAACGACCTGCGCGAGTTCACCTACTGGCTCTTCAAGTATCGCCTGCTGCAGTGCGACAAGGCGAAGGTAGCCAGCGACACCAAGAAGGCGCTGGCCTGGCTGGAGCGCCAGCAAAGGGCGCGCCGGCTGCCGGCCAGGGAAGGGGAAGAGGAGGCCAAAGAGGTCATCGAGCTCTCGTCCTTCTTCGTCCGCAGGCAGCCCGCCGGCAACGCCTTCGCCGGTCCGGCCGAGGCTAGACTGGTCCGCAGCTAGACCGGCATTCTCCCCTATGTTAAACTAAATTGGGCGATTTGCCGGAAAGGAGAGCGCCATTGGTTACCGAGGAGAAGGTTTTCGATATCTTGCGGGACGTGTATGACCCTGAGATTCCCGTGAACGTGGTTGACTTGGGTCTCGTCTACGGGGTGCGGATCAAGGGCAACAAGGTATACATTAAGATGACGATGACGGCGCCCGGCTGCCCGATGCACGAGTACATCGCCGAGGACGCCATCAGCAAGCTGGAGGCCTCAGAGGGCATCGACGAGGCGGACGTGGAGATCGTCTGGGACCCGCCCTGGACGCCGGAGCGCATGACCGCCGCCGGCCGCAAAGCCCTCGGCTTCAGCTAGGCACGTAAGAAACGCGACGAAGGCAGGCCCAGCGATGGGTCTGTCTTCGCTTGTGAGGGAGATACATGCCATCAGTAGAAGGAG
>JACQUE010000024.1 GCA_016210425.1 Chloroflexota bacterium
CCCTGGGAAGGCGCACTGCCTGGCAACCAACCAATGCATAGGATGGAGGACTCCTGGAGCAGCGCCGAGTGTTCCAGCATGCGCCTGACAAGGGCTCCAGTTCCAGCCGGATTACTCGGCTGAACCGCCACTCCGGTCTGCTTGTAGTTGCCCTGGTTTTCCTCGCCCTCGCCCTCCTCTATAGCGTTGCGTCCCCTATCTTCGAAGCATCCGACGAGATGCACCACTACGAGTTCGTTAAGTACGTCGCCGATGGGCGCGGCCTACCCATACAGAGCCCCCCGCCGGCTACGAGCCCCGCCCGTCAGGAGGGGAGCCAGCCACCGCTCTACTACTTCCTCGGCGCTGCCCTCACCTTCTGGATAGACACGGGTAAGATCACACACCTATATCAAGTGAATCCCCACGCAGCCGCCGGCCAGCCGGACTCCGACGGCAACAAGAATATGGTGGTTCACACGCAAAAAGAGGATTTCCCTTACCGTGGCGTTGCTCTGGCCGTACACCTTATCCGGCTTCTCTCCACAGCCCTTGGCCTTGTCACCATTGCAGCGACGTATTTCATATTCCTGGAGCTATGGCCTGGCCACAAGCACCTGGCAACGGCCAGTGCCGCCTTCGTCGCCCTGGTTCCTGGCTTCCTTTTTATCGCGAGCGCGGTCAACAACGACAACCTGGTGACAGCGACCTCCTCCCTCGCCCTGCTTGCAATGGTGCGGCTCCTGAAAGGCATACGAATCTGGAGGAACGTGATCCTCTTGGGTATTCTGGCGGGGGCCGGTGCCCTTTCCAAGGTCAGCGGGGTGGCCATCCTCCCCTTTGCGTTGGGCTGTCTCGCTTTTGTCGCCTACCGTTGGCGAGATAGGCGGCTTTTTCTGGCGGGGGCAGCGCTTGTTGTTGGTCTATCGTTTGCCATAGCCGGCTGGTGGTTTATCCGTAACGTGAGGCTTTACGGGGACATCTTGGGCACGGAGCGGATGCTGGATATAGCCGGCCGTCGATGGCCTCCCATCAGCATTTGGCAGCTTATCCAGTCGGAACAGGAGGGGCTACGCTGGTCGTTTTGGGGCGTCTTCGGAGGCTTCAACGTCGTGGCCGACGAATGGCTCTACCGCCTTTTCGACGCTCTGGGCATATTCGCTACCATCGGCCTAGTAGTATTTATGCTCAAAGGTTTATGGCGGCAACTGGATCGGGCCGGGCTGCTTCTCCTGGGGACATGGTTTCTCGTCGTCCTAGCCGGCGTACTTCGCTGGAGCCAGATGGCGTTGGCCTCCCAAGGGCGGCTGCTGTACCCTGCAATGCCTGCCGTAGCTATCATGTTTGTGCTGGGCCTGACTTCTTACCGCACCTGGGTACCTTTGAGAGTAGCTCGATTGGTGACCGGGACTGCTTCCCTCTCTCTGCTGGCCATCGCTCTGGTCGTCCCCTTCGCTTTCATTATGCCGGCATATAGGAAACCGGCCCTGCTCTCGCCCGCCCAAATACCGTCGAACCTGCAGGAGGTAAGAATCGCGTACGGCCGACAGATCGAGTTGATCGGATTCGAGCCTTTGGATGATGACCGTGGGCCAGGCGATACGCTCCAACTTACGTTGTACTGGCGCAGCCTCGCCAAGATGGACGCAGACTACAGCATCTTCGTACATATTCTTGGGCGGGACCAGGACGTTCTAGGAGGTGAGGACCGTTATCCGGGCGGTGGAACATTCCCGACGAGCCAATGGCAGCCCGGCGACATCATAAGGGACCGGTTCCGCATTCGCCTGAAAAGGGACGCTGCTCTTCCGACCCTGGCACGAGTTGAGGTTGGGCTCTATCAACTGGTGGACATGGAGCGCCTTCCGGCAGTGGATCCGCGGGGCACTTCTATCAGCACGCCCGTTGTCGCCCGCTTTCCAGTGCGCGACCACAGACCATCCGTCGGTGCCGGAACCGTGCGATGGCGGTTCGACGACCAGATGGGTATCGTAGACTTCACGATGGATAATGACGACCTCAGCCCAGGCGGCGTCCTCCGGGGAACGATTACCTGGGAAGCGCTCGCTGCTCCCTCCAAGGACTACACGATCTTCGTCCAAATCGTGGATCCCAGGGGAGAGGTGGGCCCCAATGGATTGGTGGCGCAATGGGACGCCCAACCCCAACAGGGCAGCTATCCGACATCGTTCTGGCGGCCTGGCGAAGCCTCTAGCGAACCCTTCCTCTTGCGCCTGCCAAGCGATCTTCCTCCCAGGACATATCGTCTAATCGCAGGGCTCTATGACGCCGAGTCCGGGGGAAGGCTACCCGTAGGCAACGACGACCACGTGTTGCTACGAGAGTATGTCAAGGGCTGATGAGCCCTCTGATTCCGGCAGCCAATGGCCCGTGCCGATTTCCTCTTCGCGTCTCCCCAACAGGAAGGGGAGCAACACCACTCCACGAATGTATGCTGCATGCCGGTTGGCCATCGCTATCATCGGCTATAATGTAGCTAGGCGGGCGCAAACCCGTCGGTCAGGTGGGGAGGATGGAAGTGGGGATACGATCCGCAAGTGAATCCGACGCCCCTTCTGCAGCACCCTGGCACGCCCTGCGCGTCGACCAGGTGCTGGCCGCCCTGCACACTAGTAGGAACGGCCTCTCCAACAATGACGCCGCCACCCGCCTGCAACAGTTCGGGCCCAACCAGCTAGAGACAGCACCGCCGATCTCTCCCTTCAGGCTCCTTCTGGGCGAATTCCGCAGCCCGCTCATCCTCATCCTCCTCGCATCGGCTGGCTTGCTCTTCCTCGTGGCCGCCATTGGCAACGAGCCGGGCCAGGATGTTGATGCCTCGCTCATCCTACTCATAGTCGCCGTAAACGGCGGATTCAGCTTCATCCAGAACTATCGGGCGCATAGAGGCATCGAGGCGATAAAGCGCCTCGCGGCGCCGGTCTCGACCTTCACTCGTGACAGCCGTCGGATAACAGGCCCCGCAGCAGACCTCGTTCCGGGCGATATCGCCCTCCTGGAAGAGGGGGACAGGGTCCCCGCCGATGGCCGGCTCATCGAGGCCTATGATCTCCAGGTCGACGAGTCCGCGTTAAGCGGGGAGAGCCTAACGGTGACTAAGAGCCCCGAGCCGACGAACCTGGATGCCAGCCTGGCCGAGCGGACCAGCATGGTCTACCTGGGGACCGTCGTCATGCGGGGAAGGGGACGCTTCGTAGTGACGGAGACGGGGATGGCTACCCAAGTGGGGACGATAGCCCGGGAGGTCCAAACGGCTGCGGAAGCCCCAAGCCGGTTTCAGCGCGAGGTAGCGGAGATAGGACGACGCATCACCGCCATCATCGCCGTGGCCATCGTCGTCATAGCCCTGCTCCATCTGACGGTGGGACGCTTCAGCCTGCTGGAGACCTTCGTGGCCGCTGTGGCCCTGGCTGTGGCCGCCATCCCCGAGGGTCTCCCCGTCGTCCTTACCCTCGCCCTGGCCTTCGGGACACGGCGCATGCTGGAGCGCCGCTGCCTTGTGCGGTCTCTGCCTGTCGTAGAGGTCCTGGGCGCAGCCGAGGTCATCTGCGCGGACAAGACGGGCACCATCACAGAGGGCTCAATGAGCCTTCGGCACCTCCTCTGGCTCGGCCACCTACTGGAGGTCACCGGCGGAGCCGCAGCCAACGAAGGAGCGTTCCTGGAGGATGGCCGTCCGACCGACCAGAGCCGCAACCTCGCTCTGCTGGCGGGTGCCCTCTGCAACAACGCCCACTTCGACCCGGCCCGCGGCTACGCAGGCGATCCGACGGAGGTCGCCCTTCTAGTCGCAGCCAACAAGGCCAACGTGGACCTGGCCGGCTACGAAAGAGTGGACGAGATCCCCTTCTCCTCGGAGCGGAAGATGATGACCGTGCTGGAGAAACGCGATGAACGCCGTCGGCTCTTCTCCAAAGGAGCCCCCGAGGTTGTCATCGAGCGCTGCGGACGGGTCCACACCCCTTGCGGCTCGGCGCCCCTTAGCCGGGAGGAGAAAAGCCGGCTTCTCGCTGTAAACCGCGAGCTCGCGGGGCGAGCGCTGCGCGTGCTCGCGCTGGCCTACAAGGAGGAGGCGCCGCCGGAGAGAGCCGAGTGGGAGACCGACCTGGTCTTCCTTGGGCTGGCGGGCCTGAGCGATCCTCCAAGGCCCGAGGTAAGCGATGCTATGGCGGCTGCATCAAGGGCAGGCATTAGGGTGGTCATGATAACGGGCGACAACCGGCTGACGGCCCTAGCCGTGGCCCGCGAGGTGGGGCTGGATGGCGACTGCCTGGAGGGGCGGGACCTGGATGCCCTTAGCGATCCGGAGATGGAGGAGGTAGCCGCGCGAGTCAACGTGTTCGCCCGAGCCGAGCCCAGGCACAAGCTGCGGATACTGCGCGCCCTGCAGAGTCGCGGCCAGGTGGTAGCCATGACGGGCGACGGCGTGAACGATGCTCCAGCGCTAAAGGCGGCAGACGTGGGGATTGCGATGGGGATTCGCGGCACCGATGTGGCCCGCGA
>JACQUE010000177.1 GCA_016210425.1 Chloroflexota bacterium
CCCTTCGCCCTGCCGGCGATGACCCTCGGCATTTACTCTCGCCCGCCATCCCCCACGCTTTACCTCGCGGGCCAATTCCCATTATAGCACACGCTCTCCAACACCCTGCTCCCGTCTACTTAGGCATGGCCGCCAGCGCTTGATACGACGGTCGCTGGCTCCAATCGGGGCGCAGGACGCTCCAGGCCGTAATCTCGTCCGTCGGCGCGAGGTTGTAGTTTAGGTTCCAGACGAAGGCACCCTTAACGTACGGGTAGCTTGTCTTAACCATCTCGAAGGCGCGGGTCAGGTATGCAGCCTGGTCAGCCTCGCTGTTATGGCCCGCGTATTCCCACCCGGGGGCCGGCGCGAGCGCCACATTCTCAATGGACGGCCAGCCGAACTCGGTGAACCAAATGGGCTTGCCGGCGTCCCCGAAGGCCGCCATCTTCTCCTGGATCTGCGTGAAGCGCTTGAAGTAGAAGGACGGGTGTCCCTTGAAGCCCTTGTCGCAGTTCTTACTGCACTGGCCCACCCAGTCGTCAGGCGGGTTATTGGTGATGTTGGCGTGCACTCCGATGACGTCGCTCCATTGCTTGAGCCCCGCCTCGTACATGAGCTGCACATAGTAAACGTCATCTATGGCCTCGGAGTTGTTGATGCCGGTGGGCGTAGGCGCTCCTGAGACCACGATGGCCGACGGGTCGGCCGCCTTTATCGCCTGGTAGGAGCGCTTAAGCATCTCCACGTACTTCGCCGCCTCGCCGGGGCTCACTGAGCCACCCCACTCGCGGGCCAGGTTCTGCTCGTTCCAGACCTCGTAGGCCCCCACCTTACCCGCATAGCGAGCGGCCACGGCGCCCAGGAAGTTGGCCAGTGACTGACAGTCGCCGATGGGGCCACAGGCGGAGCCCCGCGCCCAGCCGGGAACCCCAACCACGCTGAACATGACCTTTGCTCCCTTGGCCTGGGCATTTGCGACCACGCCGTCCATCACGCCCCAGTTGATCTGGCCCGGACCTCCCGATTCATACTCCTCCCAGCGTATCTGCACCCTCGCCCAGCCGAAGCCAGCGCCGCGCAGGAGGTCGAAGGCCCGCTGGTAGTCGCTCCCCGCGTAGACCGCCATGCCATAGGCGAAGCCGGGTATACCAGCAACGGGCTTGGGCGTAGGCGTTGGCGTAGGCGTTGGCACCGTCGTCGGCGTGGGCGTGGCCTGCGGAGCCTCAGTAGGCGTAGGTGTCGACGGCGTCTTCGTGGCCGTGGCTGCCGGAGTTAACGTCGGTGTCGCCGTCGGCTTGGGTGTCGGTGTGCCGGTGGCTGTGGCGGTAGGTGTCGCCACCTGCACCACCGAGAGGCTGCTGCCGCCACGGATCACGCCGTCCCCGATGCTCAGTGTCACTTCACAGGGCTGCCCTGTCTTGGGGACGCTCCAGTTGACCCAGGCCACCCCCTTGGCTGCCAGGCCGCCGTCGCAGCTCTTCCACTCGGCGGTGAACTGGTCCTTGTTAGGCTTACTGAGCCCCACGGAGCCCTTCTGCCGGAACTCCTGCAGCATCTGCCAGACGGCCCCGCTGCCCGCCTCGCGGCCCGCGTTGTCCACCGCGATGCCTCCGAGGCCGAACTGTTGCACCAGCCGTAGCTTGTAGGCGATGCTCAATGCGTTTTCCAGCCACACTATGTGCTCGCCGTCCTGCCCTCGAAAGGTGAAGGCCACAGCATTCGCGCTGTCGTCCCAGTAGAGGCCGGAGGCCCCGGCATCAGTCAGGATGTTGGGGGCGATCAGGGTTACCGCATCGCCCGGTGCCAGCTTCGTAGGCTCTTTCGTCGAGATGGTGCTGGCGAGGGCCAAGGCGCTGCTCAATGGATACGACCGCACGCGCTGCCCGGCCTTTTCGTGGCTCTCGGTGCTAACTACCAGTTGTACCTTCTGGCGCTCCACCTTGCTGGTGACATAGGCAAGGGCCTCCGCCATCCGCTGGGCATACAAGGACTGGTCGACCTCGGCAGTCACCTTGATCGCGTCGGCGGCGTCGCCCAACGCCGCCATGTCAAAGGCCCCGGTGTCCCACTGATCCCCTGCCTTCCTTGGCAGCGGCACGGAGATGGTCAGCACCCGCCCAAAGCCGTGAAGCTGCTTAGCGAGGGAGCTTGCGAACTGGGAGAAGGCATCGCGATAGGCAGGCGCGAGGCCCCTATAATCGAGGTCGATGCCCGGAAGACCATTGTCAATGACTAGTGAGAAGACGACGTTCAGATGCTTCTCTTGTACCCCATCGGGCCCGAAGATCGCATCGCTGGCCCCGCCGTCTTGGACCGTCGGCACTATCTTGTACGAGGCTGAGTCGAGGCCGCCCGCCGCCGCGCCCTCTACGGTGCCATCGGGCTTCGCCGTGTACCAGCGAGGGTTCAAGGTGGTGAGGGCTTTGGCGGCCTCCGGCTCCAGCCCGCCCTTCTGCGGCATCCAGCCCGCTACCTTCATCGCACCCGGCGCCGCCTGCACGACGGCCAACGTGGGCGGCAGAGAGGCAAGCTCAGCAGAGACCGAGCGGGCATCTTCGGAGAGCGCGCCCGACGCAGCCCATCTCCAGGTGCCATCTTTGTAGCTATAAAGGTCCGGAAGGCTGCCTGGGGAGACTGGAGCGGTGAGACCCAGGGTAATGCGAACTGCGGAGTTTTTGCCCTCGGATATGGTGAAGCCATAGAGGGGGCTGACGGCCATGAGGCCGGCCGGAAGGGCCGGCACATCTTCGTGGCTCTTGGATTTCTTGGCTATCTGTACCTTCTGGCCTGAGGCTAACTGGAGGGCCATCTCGGAGCCTGACTTCTTGCTACAGCCCGGCAGCAAGAGCCCGACGGCGAGCGCAACAACGGTCAGGCCGACAAAAAGAGAAAGGCCTGGCGTGCCTTTTCGCCAGAGCCCCTTTGAGAACATTGTCCTATCGCCCCTCACTGGTCCTCCTTCTGTGCCTCGGAGCGCCCCCGCCTACCTTGCCCGACTCCGCCCCTCCTCCTGATGCAGCATCTCCACAAAGGCAGCCGACTTTATCTCTTGCTCCAGCAGGTATCTTATGTACTCCCTGGCCCGTAGCGCAAGCTCTTTTAGCTGTGGTTGCGGTATCTTAAGCGAATCCATCTCAGCGATATCGACCGCCTGAAGACGGCGCAGCCACTGAAGCGCGGCCACTGAAAGAGGATAAACGATGGGCTCCTCGCTCCTGCAAAAGGGACAGAGCAGGCCGCCGGCGCTGGGGCTGAAGTAGTTGCCGCCGGAGGCTGGGGCCCGGCCACAGCGCAAGCAGCTATCCAGATGAGGACGATAGCCGAGCCTTTCGAGGAGTTGTACCTCAAAGAAACGCAGCGCCGACTCCGGGTCTTCGGCTTGCCCAAGCAAGTGCAACATGGCCGAGAACAGCCGAAAAAGGCCTGGGTTCTCCAGACCCTCGGAGGTAAACCGCTCTACAAGCTCCACGGCGTACAAGGCCAGGCTCATCCGCCGAAGGTCCTGGCGCAACGGCCAGAAGCCCTCTATGGTCTGCGCCTGGGTGATTACATCGAGGTTCTGGCCCTGGGCCAGCATCAGAGAGGTGTGGGTGAATGGCTCCAGGTGACCGCTAAGACGACTTCCGGGGCGGCGTACGCCCTTGGCGACCCCTCGCATCTTGCCCAGGTAGGGGGTATAGCAGGTGATGATGCGGTCGGCCTCGCCCAGCTTCGACTGCTTCAGGACGATGGCCTCGGTTTTGTAGACCCTTGGCGCTCTCATGCCTTCCACCAGCAGGTCAAACGGCTTTCTCCCATAAAGGCAGCAGCAATGGCAACGAGAGCAAGCCGCTGACTCATGCTAACTATATCCCCTTCATCTCCATGCGGCCCTCCAAGGCCCGCGCCAGGGTGATCTCGTCGGCGTACTCCAGGTCTCCGCCCATCGGCAGGCCCCGGGCCAGGCGCGTGACGCGTATGCCCAGCGGGGCGATGAGCCGTTGCAGATACATGGCCGTCGCCTCGCCCTGCAGGTTGGGGTTGGTAGCCAGGATGACCTCGCTGAACGTGTTATGGCGCAGGCGGGCCAGCAACTCCCGTATCTTGAGCTCCTCCGGCCCGATGCCGTCCATAGGAGAAATAACGCCATGCAGGACGTGATAGAGGCCGTCGTACTGACGCGTGCGCTCCAGGGCCAGGATGTCCAGGGGCTCCTCCACCACGCAGATGCGCCCCCGGTCGCGCCCCTCGCTGCAGCAGATGGGGCATGGGTCCGTCTCGGCGACGTTCTGGCAAATGGAGCAGAGTACGACCCGCTCTTTGACCTCCAGGATGGCTTCGGCGAGGGCTTTCGCCTGCTCGGGAGGCATTCGCAGGAGGTGGTAGGCAAGGCGCTGGGCGCTCTTGGGGCCGATACCCGGCAGCCTGTTGAACTCCTCTATGAGGCGCGCTACGGGCTTGGCAACGGGTATGTAGTGGTTGTTCAAGACAGCCCTGGCCTCACTACATCAGGCCGGGGATCTTCAGGCCACCCGTGATGGCGCTCAGGCGGCTGCCGGCAAGCTGCCGCGACTTCTCCAGGGCCTCGTTAACCGCCGCCGTTATCAGGTCCTGCAGGATCTCCGTATCGCTGGGGTCGACGGCCTCCGGCGCGATCTTGATGCCTAGGACCTTCTGCTGGCCGTTCATCGTCACCGTCACCACGCCGCCGCCGACGCTCGCCTCGACGGTCGCCGTCTCCAGCTCCTCCTGTATCTTCGCCAGACGGGCCTGGAGCTGCTGGGCCTGCCGCAACATATCTCGGTTCATCTATGGACCTTCTTTCTCGTAGACTACCCTACCGCCCATCTCCTGTACCGCCCGCACCAGGTGCCCTCCGCCCACAACGGGTGGGTTCGGCTTCCTCTCGCGGGAGCTGAGTATGCAACGTAGCTGATAGGGAGCGCCCAGGACGTGGGTGAGGGCCTGCTCCACCAGCCGCTTGTTCTCCGGCATCTCCACCTTCTCTTTGTGGAACGCATGATAGAAGCCCAGCACCACCGTATTGTCATCGATGCGCTCCGGCTGGCATGAGCCCCGCAGCCAGGCATCGATGGCGGTTTTCCCACCTATGGACCGCAACTGGTCCAGGAAGCCGTTCTTCCAGATGCTGACCAGATAGTCGAAGGCCAGGGAGCCCACCATTGGCTGCTCCGGCTTTGGGGGCAGCTCACCCTTATGGGCCACCGCCGACGGCGCAGGCTCGGCCTTGCGTGCCATCCCCTCTCCCGGCGCTCGATACGGCTCCCGCGGCCGCTCCATGCTGGGCGAGGCCACCGGCCGGCGTTGAGGTGGCGCCTCCTTTGCGGGCTCATCGGGGTCGGCTTGGCCGGCATAGGCGGCCAAAGCAAGCTCCAGGGGCAGCGAGGTGTGGGTATCCCAGCGCATGTCAAGCTGGGCGAACTGCCGCACCGCCCTCGTTATCTCATCGAAGCTGACCTTCGCCACAGCATCCTTTATGTCAACGATGGCATCCGCCGGCAGGTCCACCGTCTCCGGCACCCCGGCCTTCACCAGCAACGCCGCCCGCAGGTATTCCACCAGCTCGCGATTGAACTGGCGCAGGTCTAGGCCGTCATTGGTCACGTCGTTGATGGTCCGTAGGCCCGCCCCCAGGTCCCGGGCCAGTATGTGCCGCGCCAAGTCTCGTACCCTGGCGTCGCTGGTTATACCCAGGAGCTCGCGGGCCTGAGCAGCGGTCAGCGGCGAGCCGTAGTAGGAGTGGAGCTGCTGCAACAGGTTCTCGGCGTCACGCAGGCTGCCCGTAGCACTCCTGGCGATGAGATTGAGCGCCTCCACCTCCGCCTC
>JACQUE010000183.1 GCA_016210425.1 Chloroflexota bacterium
GCCAGCGTGTCATCGAAGCTCTCTGCAGGCACGCGCAGGCGCAGCGTGGCAACGCGGCGCTCGCCCTCGTAGTTGAAGCTGGAGTCCAAGACGAAGCCTCCAGCGGACTTGGCAATGCCACGCACAGCCTCGAAGCTATCGCCGACGTCCTTAACCTTCAAGGCAAGCTCGGCATCATAGATGATCTTGCGGTCGAAGAGCTGATCGGGGGCGCCGCCAGCGGCAGAAACCGCCGATGCCTGGTCGCCGGCGACGCTGGGCGCGGCAGCTTGTCCCACCTCGGCCACACCCTTGCGTGGCTCCGTGGCGCCTTTCGCTATCGCAGCGTCGGGGCCAATAGCCGGCGACGGGCTGGCTATTGGCACGGGCTGGCTGGACGTGGTGACGGAGGCTGCCTTGCCTTCGCCTTTGAGCTTGGTTGACTGGGATGAGGAGCAGGCGACGGCCAGGGTCAGGAGCAGGATTGGGACTAGCAGTAGAAGCTTCTTCATGGTTGCCTCCTTTTGTAATAGCCTCGTTTCACACATCATGACGACGAGCCACCACGAAAAGTTCCGTGCCGGCGCCGACAGCCGCCACGCCTTGACCAATCACCGAACAACTGGCATTATATGCGTGGCGAAATTTCCTGCCCCAGGTCTCTGCTTCCTATCCACATGCCCAGCGCGGAAGACGAAAGGAGAAGACCGTGGTTGAGCTCAAGAAGCTATTCGAGCCCATCAGGATCGGCAACGTCGATATCAGGAACCGGCTGTTCATGGCTCCATTTGGCAACGCGGGCGGATTCGGGCACAACGACATGGTGACGGAGAGGCTGAAGGCCTTCTATGGGGCGCGCGCAAAGGGTGGCGTGGGCATGATCGACGTGAACATAGTCCCCTTCAACTTCGGCTAGCCCAACCCGACAGGTGTCGGCGTCTACAGCGACGAGCACATCCCCGGCCTGCGCGAGTTCACCGACCACCTCCACTCCTTCGGCGCCAAGGTCTGCGCGCAGCTCATGTGCACCTCCGCGGTCCAGAGTGCGCCTGGCGAGCAGCCGGAGATAATCGGCCCATCCGGCGTGCCTCCGAACCCCAGGCATCCCATGAAGATCAGGCCGGCCACGGTCGAGGAGATCCACCAGATCGCGGACACGCTGGGCGAGGGTGCCCGCCGCGCCCGCGAGGCGGGCTTCGACGCCATGGAGTTCTACGCCCTGGCCGGTAACCTCTTCAGCCAGTTCATCTCGCCCAACACCAACATGCGCACCGACGAGTACGGCGGCAACCATGAGAAGCGCCTGCGCTTCCTGCTGGACTGCATCGAGGCCGTCCAGCGCAAGGCCGGCAAGGACTTCCCCATCATCCCCCGCATCTCCGGCCAGGACTTCATGCCCGGTGGCAACCTTATTGAGGACACGAAGATCATCGCGCCATTGCTGGAGAAGGCGGGCGTGGCCGCCCTAAACGTCTCCACCGGCTGGCACGAGTCCTCAACGCCGTTCATCGTCATGTCGGTGCCGCGTGGTCATTGGCTCTGGATGCCGGCGGCGGTGAAGGAGGTCGTCAACATCCCGGTCATCGGCGGCACGCGCGTCAACGACCCGATCCTGGCCAACTCGGTCCTCGAAGACGGCAACGTCGACATGGTCTACATGGGCCGACCGCTCATCGCCGATCCCGACCTGCCCAACAAGGCCAAGGAGGGCCGCTTCGAAGACATCAGGACGTGCATGGCCTGCAACTACTGCTGGACAGGGCGGGGGGGTGTCATCTGCGCCATCAATGCCCAGGCCGGGCGAGAGCTCGAGCTAACTATCGAGCCGGCGCAGAAGCCAAAGAAGGTGGTAGTCATCGGCGGCGGCCCGGCGGGCATGGAGGCGGCGCGTGTCGCAACGATACGCGGCCACAAGGTGACGCTGCTGGAGAAGAGCGACCGCCTGGGCGGGCAGGTCAACATCGCCGTCATCCCGCCCTACAAGGAAGAGGTCGGCAACATCACGAAGTACCTCACCACACAGATGAGGAAGCTGCACGTGGACGTCCGCCTCAACAGCAAGGCTACTCCCAACTCACTGCGCAGCATGGACGCTGACGCCGTCATCGTTGCCACCGGCGGCAGCCCGCTCATCCCCAACATCCCCGGCATCCACGGTCAGAACGTCGTAACGTCCGTAGACGTGCTCACCGGGAAGGCCCGAGTCGGCAACAAGGTCGTTATCGTCGGTGGCGGGCTCATCGGCTGCGAGATCGCGGAGTTCCTGCACGAGCGCGGCAAGAAGGTGACGGTCCTGGAGATGTTGGCCCGGTTGGGCAACGACATCATCCCCCACAACCGCTGGGTCATTATGCTGCGCATGAGGGAGAGCGGTATTGGCATGGAGGCCAACGCCAAGGCCGTCGAGATCAATGAGCGGGGCGTCAAGGTGGAGCGCAACGGCGCCCAGGAGTTCTTCGAGGCCGACTCGGTGGTCATCGCCGTCGGCACGGCGGCCAACGACTCGCTGGTAAAGTCCCTGGAAGGGCGCGTGAAGAACATGCACGTCATCGGCGACTGCTCTAAGCCCCAGCGCATCGCCGAGGCCATCGAGTCCGGTTTCCGCGTGGCACGGGAGATCTAGCGACCAGGGGAACGAAGAATGGTCTAATGATATTGAGTTCAGCCAAAGTACCTTCAGGAGTCTCCTTTGAGTCAGAAAAGAAGAGCATCAAGCGGCCATCGCAGGAAGACGGGCCCTTTCAGGGGCTCGCGCAAGCGGTGGTCGTTGTTCTTAACCATCGGCACGGTGATCCTCATAGCCATAGCCGCCATAGCTATCGCCCTGGCTCGTTCCGGCGTCACCGATTCGCCCAAGCCCGTCTCGCGTTTGAAGACTGAGGACTATCACTCGCTGGTCATGGCCTCGGACAACCAGGATATCCTCTTCTTCGGGCATCATGAAGGGGTTCTGAGAAGCCCGGATGGCGGTGAGACATGGCGTGCAGTTGCGGGGCTGCGCGCGGACGCCATGAGCCTGGTTGCCAGCGAGCAGAGCCCGAAGATCATCTATCTGGCCGGCCACGAAGTCTTGATGAAGAGCCTGGACGGAGGCTCAACGTGGCAGAACCTGGCCAACAACCTGCCGGGCCTCGACCTCCACTGGTTCGCCGTTAACCCTGACGACCACAATAAGCTCTACGCCAGCGCCGTCGGCTTCGGCTTCTTCAGCAGCGGCGACGGCGGCGCGACGTGGGCGCGCTGGAACCCTCGACTTCCCGCCGGAGCCTCGCTAACAACAATGGCCATCCTGGGCCGCGAACCACTACGCATGCTTGCCGGAACCAAGGAGGGCCGCCTGCTCTACAGCGAGGACGGAGGCGCAAGCTGGCAAGAGCGTGGCGAGCTGGGCTCGGGGGTCACTGCGTTCGCGCTCAAGCGCGATACGAAAACCATCTACGCCGGCACGACGAATGGCGTGTACCGCTCCGAGGACGCTCGTTCCTGGATGCGCCTGCCCCTCGAGACGACCGTAGCCGCCTTAGCGGTCGGCAGGGAAGAACCAGCGCACGTCGTTGTGGTCAGCAATAAAGGAAACGTCTTCCGTAGCGACGACGGAGGCCAGACCTGGTAGCCAAATGTGATGGACAGTCGGCGGGTTGACCTCTCCGGCGTTACCCCTGAGGCCCGCCCCATTGTTGAGGCGGCCGCCCGCGTCTACCTGCGCTACCTGCGCCCCTGGTTCGTGGGGCTCATCGCCCACGGCTCGGCGGTCAAAGGCGGCTTCATCCCCGGCTGCAGCGACATCGACCTGCAGCAGTACCTCGAAGACGCCGCCTTCAGCGAGGACGGGCAGCTCCCGTTTGAATTGCTGCTTGCGCTGCACGCCGATCTCGCCCGCATCGATCCCGCACCCTTCCAGTATATCCAGTGCTACCCCTTTGGCAGTCGACTGCGAGACGGCTGGGTCGGCCCCATACCAGGCGCTTATCGGCTTCTGGCCGGGCGGCTGCCCTTCCCGGAGGCCA
>JACQUE010000188.1 GCA_016210425.1 Chloroflexota bacterium
CGCTAGAGGGGCTCTTGATCATCGACGTGACGCGGCAGGCGCCGGGCCCCTACTGCACGATGCTCCTGGGTGACCTGGGCGCCGATGTCATCCTGGTCGAGGAGCCGACAAGCTTGGCGGGCCGGCGCGCCGAGCAGGCCCAGGGCACCGTAACGCCCGCCGACGACTCGGCCACCGTCGCCCGCAACGCCGCTTTCGAGGCATACTTCCGCAACAAGCGCCGCATCACCCTCAACCTCAAGCAGCCCTCTGCTCGCGAGGTGCTCCATAAGCTGGCGGCTCGCGCCGACGTGTTTGTCGAGGGTCTGCGACCGGGCGCGGCTGCTCGCCTGGACATGGACTATGCCACGCTCTGCGCCCTGAACCCGCGCCTGGTCTACTGCTCCATCAGCGGCTACGGCCAAGCGGGCGAGCACCGGCTGCTCGCCGGCCACGATATTAACTACATCGCTATGGGTGGAGCCCTGGGCCTCCTCGGACAGGCCGACGGGCCGCCCATTGTCCCGCTGAACCTCCTTGCCGACTTGGCCGGCGGCGGCCTCGTTGCAGCTATGGGCATCCTTGCGGCGCTGTGGAACAGGGAGCGTACCGGTCGGGGGCAACAGATCGATGTGGCCATGGTGGACGGCGTTGTGTCGCTCTTGGCGTCGGTGGCCAGCCGCGCCCTCGCTGGCGGCCAGTGGCCCCGGCGTGGCCAGCACACCCTGGCGGGCGCCGTGCCCTATTACGGCGTATATGAGACCCAGGATGGCCACTATATCAGCGTGGGCGCCATCGAGCCCTGGCTCTACGCCAACCTCTGCCGTGCTCTGGGCCGCGATGACCTCATCCCGCTCCAGCACGACGCCGCACGCCGCGACGAGGTTTTCGCCGCCTTCCGCGCCGCCTTTCGCACCAAGAACCGGGACGAGTGGTTCCGCACGTTGGGGCCACTGGACATCCCCGTTGCGCCCGTCTATGACCTGGAGGAGGCGCTGGCCCAGGCAGCGAAGCGCGGCATGGCCGCAGTGATGCAGCATCCGGAATATGGCAAAGTGCGGCAGGTGGGGACGGTGCCTCGCCTTAGCGAGACGCCGGCTGGCGTGCGGCGCCTGGGCGTACCGCCCGGCCACGACACGGAGGCGGTGCTGCGAGATCTCGACTATGGGCCGGAGGCGATAGAGGTCCTACGCCGCGAGGGCGCCATCTAGCCCGAGAGGAACATGCCATGCCGGGACCCCTGGACGGCGTAACAGTCCTGGACCTCACAGAGTATATAGCGGGGCCTTACGCCACGAAGCTGCTGGCGGAGTACGGAGCCGACGTCGTCAAGGTGGAGCGCCCCGGCGGTGACCCGGCGCGCCTATTGCCGCCCTTCAAAGGCGGCGACCCCCATCCGGAGCGCAGCGGCACTTTCTTCTACTTCAACACCAACAAGCGCTCGCTGATGCTGGACCTCAAGCATCCGCGCGGGCCGGAGGTCTTCGGGCGGCTGGTGGATAGGGCCGACGTTGTAGTAGAGAGCTATCGCCCTGGCGTGCTGGACGCCCTGGGCGTTGGGTGGGAGTCCATCCACGCCCGCCGGCCCTCCCTGCCGATGGTCTCCATCACTAACTTCGGACAGACCGGCCCCTACCGCGACTATAAGGGCAGCGACCTGGTGCTCTACGCCTTCGCTGGTGAGATGTACTCCATGGGCATTCTGAGCCGCGAGCCGGTGAAGATGTACGGCACGGCGGCCCTGGTGGAGTCTGGGGCCGCGGCGGCCACGGCCATCTTCGCCGCCTTCCTGGTCAGCGCCCGGCAGGGCATCGGGCAGCACGTCGACTTCTCCATCGCCGACAGCCACTTCGGCGGACTGGACCGGCGGCACGCTACCGCCATCGCCTATGAGTTCTCCGGGCGCAAGACGACGCGCGCGCCGGCAGGCGCCATCGGCTTCCTGGGCGGCGTCTACCCATGCGCCGACGGCTACGTCGTCTTCACCTCGGCGGCGGGGCGCATGGACAGGGTGAAGCAGATGCTGGGGAGCCCTAACTGGCTGGACAACCCCAAGTGGTTCCAGGCGGGCGCGTCCGTCAAGCCCGACCTGGTTGAGGAGTTCCACCTGCACTTCTACCCCTGGCTGCTGGAGCGGACGAAGCGCCAAGTCTGGGAGGAGGCGCGCGAGGCCAAGGTCCTCTGTGGCCCTCTCTTCACGGTAGAGGAGCTATTTCAGGACCCGCACTTCCGCGAACGAGGCTTCTGGGAGGATGTCTATCACCCTGAACTGGGGGACTTCGAGCTGCCAGGCCGACCCTTCACCATGCATGGCTCGTCGTCGGACCCTCGCCGACCTGCGCCGCTCCTCGGCCAGCACACGGCGGAGGTGTTGCAAGAGGCAGGCTACTCTTGTGATGAGGTCAGGGCTTTGGCCGCCGAGGGCGTCGTGGAGGTGCGATAATGGCGCGCAAACCGCTGGAGGGAGTGCGGGTCATCGACCTCTGCGTGGTCTGGGCGGGTACCTTCGCCACCCTGCTCCTGGCCGACCTGGGTGCCGAAGTCATCAAGGTGGAGAACCCCTTCGTCTGGCATCCCATGACGCGGGGAGGACGCGCGCGTCCTCCCAAGGAGATGCTGCAGGGCCTGGGCGTAGCCTGGAGCATCGGCTATCCCAACCGCGAGCCGGGGCCACGACCCTGGAACTACTCGCCCACCTTCGTCCAGATGTTCCGCAACAAGAAGAGCTTCACCGTCGATCTGCGGCGGCCCGAAGGACTGGATATACTTGGGCGCCTGGCGGAGAAGTCGGACGTGGTAGTGGAAAACAATGCCGCCGGCACGCTGGAGAAGCTAGGCGTTACATACGAGTGGCTTAAGAACCATCGGCAGGACATCATTATGCTGAGCATGCCTGCCTATGGCCTGACCGGTCCCTACGCCGACGCCCGCGCCTTGGGTGTGCACCTGGAGAGCGTTATGGGCCACACCCTCTTGCGCGGCTACAGCGACCTCGATCCCTCCAGCACCAGCGTCATCTACTCGGCCGACTATATGGCCGGCGCCCAGGGGGCGCTGGCGGTGATGATGGCGCTGTGGCAGCGTGAGAGGACCGGCGATGGACAGCTCATCGAGATGGCTCAGGCCGAGAACGCCAGCGGCATGTTCGCTCAGGCCTTTATGGACTACGCCCTCAATGGCAACGCGCATGGCCCCATTGGCAACCGCTCGGTTTTCGGCGCTGCGCCCTGTGGCGTCTACCCCTGCCGCTCATCCGGCGGTGCGGAGATGGCTGAAGATCGATGGATCGCCTTAACGGTGACGTCGGACGGTGAGTGGACGGCGCTGCGGCGGGCGATGGGCGACCCAGAGTGGGCGCGCTCGCCTGAGCTGAACTGCCAATCAGGCCGGGCGGCCAGACAGGATTTTATGGATCAGAAGCTGGCCGAATGGACGGCGCAGTTCGACGACTACGACCTCTTCCACCGACTCCAGGCGGCGGGTGTGCCGGCGGCGCCGGTGCTGGAGGTCTCGCGCGCCTTCGATGACCCCCACGTGCAGGCCCGAGGCCTCTACCAGCCACAGCGCCTCTACGATGGCCTGGGCCCCTATCGCTTCTGTACGCCCTTCTACCGCTTCCCCGAGACTCCCCTGGACGTCTACCAGCCGCCCGTCGCCCTCGGTGAGCACAACGACTACGTCTACAAGGAGCTCCTGGGCGTCAGCGACAAGGAGTACGAGCGGCTGCGGGCGGCTGGGCATGTGGCCATGGATTTTGATCCATCGGTGCCTTAGCCTGTGCGAAGATGGGTTACTTGGCTCAAGCTATTGGGCTTGAGAGCACGTAGTTGGCCGCTGAAGTGCTACTTGGGCATCAGGTAGCCTACCTGCCGCTCAGTGAGGATGAAGCGCGGGCTGCCGGCATCATCACCTAGCTTCCGGCGAAGGTTGCGGACGAAGGAGCGTACCAGCTCGGGCTCGCCCGAGTACTCAGGGCCCCAGACCCGACGTAGTATCTCGTCGTATGTAAGCACTCGCCCGGCGTTAGACGCGAGCTCAACTAGGAGTTTATGCTCTGTTGCTGTAAGAGTTACGTCTTTGCCGCTCAAAGTGACGCGTCTCTCGGCGAAGTTGATCACCATCTCTTTGAGCACGAAGTTAGGCTTTGTCCCAGAGACAGGTAAGAGATCTCGTCGGCGCAGGACTACCTCAAGGCGAGCCAGGAGCTCCGATGGGGCGAACGGCTTGGTTATGTAGTCATCGGCTCCCATTTTGAGGGCCCGCACCATGTCCTCGTTCTGGGTTCTGCCGGTAAGGAAGATGACGGGGACTTGCGAGAACTCCCTTATCCGCCGGAGCAGATCGAAACCGTTGGTGCCGGGTAGCATAAGGTCCAGCAGGACCAAGTCCGGCTCTTCCATATCGACGAGCCTTGCGACCTGTGAAGGATCGCTGGTGGTCTTGGCCTGGTAGCCGGCTCCCTCAAGGCACCTCTGGAGATAGCGCAGGATCTCGACCTCGTCGTCGACCGCAAGGATCCGCCTCCCTTCGCCCTCCTTGCGGACCGGCTTAGCCTGGGGCCTGCTGTCGCCTACAGAGGCAGGCGAGGCTGACTTCTCGGCGGAGACAGGCAGTGTGAAGCTGAAGGTGGAGCCCTTGCGCTCGCCCTCGCTTTGGGCCCAGATTCGGCCGCCGTGAGACTCAACTAACCCCTTACAGATCGCCAGCCCCAGCCCGGTGCCCAACGTCAGGCGGTCGTCGTGTACCTGTGAGAATTTCTTAAACAGGTCTCCTATCCTACCGCGCGGGATGCCTCGCCCCCGGTCGCGCACATGCACCGTCAACTCGAAACCATCGCACTCCAGTCCCACTTGGATGGGCTCTGTGGCCATAGACGAGCTGGCCGCGTTGTTCAGCAGGTTCATGAGGACTTGAAGGATTCGGTTGCGATCGGCGTTTACACGTGGAAGGTCCTTCGTCATCTCAAGGAGAACATCGTTGCGACCGCCGGCGCGCATGAAGGTGGCCCGCGCTTCCTCCAGCACCGGACGGATATCCATAGCTTCAGGTGTCACCGTCAGCACACCCGCCTCTATACGCGTCATGTCCAGCAGGTTGTTAACCAGCTCCCTGAGGCGGTCGGCTTGTCCGTTCACGATCTGAAAGAGGTCTCTGGCTTCAGCCAAGGAGACGGAGCTTTCGGTGCCCGTGCTCGCGGCGCCCTTAATGGCCGTAAGGGGCGTCCTCAGCTCATGTGTCACCATGCCCAGGAACTCGTTCCGCAGGCGCTCCAGCTCTTCCTCCGCGCGCCTACGATCAGTGATGTCCCTCGCCGTGCACTCGATGGCCAGGATGTTCCCACCTTCCTCGTAAAGGGGAGAGATCACCTCCTCCACCCAAATGACGGCGCCGTCCTTGCGGATCCAGCGCAGGGCCACCGGCTTTATGAACAGTTCCGGGGACTGGATGATGGTCTCGGCGAGGGCCTGGTCCTCGGGATGCACCAACCTCGTTTGGAGATCTGGGGCGGCATCGAGCGCATCCAGCGTGTAGCCGGTCAATGCGGTGAAGGCTGGGCTCACGTACTCCAGCTTCCGCACTGGGGAAAGGCGGTAGCGAAAGACGGCATCTCTCGCCCGCTCCGTTAACAGGCGGAAGCCCTCCTCGCTCTCGGTGAGGGCCTCCAGTGTGCGACTGTTGTTTAGAGCGATAGCGGCGATCTCGCCGAAAGCCATGGCCAGGTAGGCGTCGTTGTCGGAGAAGCCGCCGGGTTTATTTGCCAGCCCTAGCAGTCCTAGGGACCTTCCCTCTATCACCAAAGGGGTGAACAGAACGTTCTCCAGAGGCAGGTGCCCCTGTGGTAGCGCCCGCACCCATTCCGTATTCGCGACATCGTTCTCGAAGGACGCCTTGCCGCTGCGCCGCGCCTCAAGCTGGGGCCCACGGTCAACCATAGGGAGGCGACGGACTGTGCCGCAAGGTAGGTCCTCCGGGGACACGAACATCTCGTCGAACTCGCTCCCGTCCAGAGTCAGAAGGGCGACCATGCCGACGTTTGCCTTGATAATGCTCTTGCAAGACGCCAGTATAGACCGTGCCGAATCCTCAAAGTGGGGATAGCGAAGGACGGCCTGGGAGCCTTCTAGCAGGGCCGCGACCTCCGCCTGGCGCTGGTTCAGCTCCTCCAGTGACTCGCGTAGCCTCTCTTCGGCCCGCGTCCGCTCTTGCACCTCGACACGCAGCTCCTCGTTGGCCTTGCCCAACGCCTCGGCGAATGTCTCCAGCTCCTTGTTTAGCTCGTCCAGCTCGGTCGCTCTCCGCTCGACCTCGGCTAAGAGCCGCTCGCGCTCGGCTTGCGCCTGGTTCTCCCTGGTTATATCCCTGAAGACCAGGACGATCCCCAGGATGTTCCCCTGGGCGTCACGGATAGGAGCGGCGCTGTCGGCGATGCTCGTCTCCGTGCCGTCTCTTGCTATGAGGGCCGTGTGATTGGCGAGACCGGCTATGGTGCCGGTTTCCAGCACCTTCCGCGCCGGGTTCTCGGATGGCTGTCGCGTTCGCTCATTTATTATGCGGAAGACCTGGTTTAGCGGCTTGCCCGCAGCTTCCTCCTGGGTCCAGCCCGTGAGAGCCTCCGCAACGCAGTTCATAAGTACGACCCTGCCCTCAGTGTCGGTGGCGATCATACCGTCCCCGATGCTGCGTAGGGTCACGGCAAGACGTTCTCTCTCTACGGCCAGGGCTTCCTCCGCCAGCTTCCGCTCAGTGATGTCCTCAACGCTCCCCACCATCCGTACCACATTGCCGTCTGAGCCGGTAACCACACGTCCTCTATTCCAGACCGTGAGGTATCTGTTGTCCTTCGTGATGACGCGATACTCAGCAACCAGGTCGCTGCCGCCGGCCACAGCCGCGGCAACCTGCTGTCGGACCCCGTTGCTGTCTTCAGGGTGGACGTGGTTGAACCACCAGTCCATGGTTGGCTTGACCTCTTCGCGCGGATATCCGAACAGCTCCGTTATCCCCTCTGTCCAAAAGACTTGGTCTGTCGGGATGTCCCACTCATAAATGCCGCTGTGGACTGCCGCCGCCGCCAGCCTGAAACGCTCGTTGGCTTGCCGGATGTTTTGGTGGAGACGGGCATTCTCCAGGGCCAGGGATGCGGCGCCAGCGACCAGGGACAGGGTATGCAGGTAGTCGTCCATCCGGTCGGGCACCGGCAGGTCCTCCACCTCCAGCATGCCGATTAAGACGTTCTCATGGAGCAGAGGCAGCCCTATGTAGGCGTTGAGCCCAGGCTCCTGTCCTTTAGATATAACGATGGGTTTGCCTTCCTTTAGGAGGCTCTGCGCCATCGCCGAGGGCGTCCATTCTTCGCTCTGTTCATGCCCGCGCGCTAGGGTGCTCGCCTCCCAGCGGTCCCCCAGGGCTTGGTACGCAAGCCGAACGTGGTTTGCCCCTGTTAGGGCGAAAACCACCTGCAAAATGTCGTGACGGATGGCAGCAAGATCAAGGGTGCGGGCCAAGGTGAGGAGGAGATCAGCCACCAGCGCCAGGTCGGTATTCTGTTGCTCTAAGCGAGCAAGGCCGGTCGAATTATCAAATTGGCTGCTCATGTTTCGTCCACTCCAGAGGATACTGCCCCCAGCGGCGGGCTGCTGCCACGATAGCATGCAGGGTCTCGTCGGGGACATAGAAAGGGATCTCGCCGTGCTCATCGGTGAGGATATAGCCGCCGCCGGGTGCAGCGGCCGCCAGGCAGTGCTTCACGGTTGCCTCGGCCTCGGCGGGCGTCCAACGGATCATCTCTATGCCGTTTAACGCGCCCAAGACCGTAATCCGGCCTCGCATGAGGTCCTTTACCGAACGCAGGTCATCATGGCCTCCAACGACCACCGCAGCGGCTCCAGTCTCAGGGATCATCTCCAGGACGCGGCCTGCGCGGGCGCTTCCGAAGTGGTACGCGCAGGGTCCTGCTATCTCACCGATGCACCGACGCGCAACAGACAGGTCGAAAGCCTGGAACTGGTCTAGGGTGGTCATTGTCGCCGAGGCCATCGGGTCGAAGAAGGCGATAACATTGGCCCCGGCGTCTAGCTGGGCATTCGCCCATCGCACACAGAAGCGGCTGAGATAGGCGATTAGCTGGTGCACCTTCTCGGGGGCTTCATAAAGCAGGGTGATCCAGCGTTCAAGCCCCATCAGCATAATGGGCAGCGAGAAAGGGGCTACAACTACCCCGATAATGGGCCGCCGACCCTGATTGCGC
>JACQUE010000180.1 GCA_016210425.1 Chloroflexota bacterium
CGACTACAATGACCTCATCCTGACTTGTTCTACACCACAGACCGACTCCGAGTTCGTTATATATGGGAAAGTCAGCACTTATAGTGGACTCTGCAAGTTTAATCCTTGTTATCCATTCCCCTGGCTGGTCGTCGACACCATCGCGAACCTAAAGGAGCTGCTCAAATACCCGGCCGTACGAACCGTGCTGGAGAGGCTCTACCCAGAGCGCATCCGCGAGGTAGAGCGGCCGGTCATAATCAGGAAGCCTTTCCCCGAGCCCGACCCCGTTCCCTTTATACCGATGATGATCCCTTTGGGCGTGCCCGCGGAGGAGGCGCAGCTATCGGCCAAACGACTGACGGCGAGGGAACAGCCCAGCCGTGCCGAGATGGCAAGCCCGGGTGCCCTCGCTCGCGCGCAGGCTGCGCCGTTGGCCTCGGCAGCCATGTACCAGATCGAAGGGTATGTCTACGAGCTGGCAAAGCTAAAAGACAAGCTGCACCTCGCCTGCACCTCGGAGAGCAGGCCGGGCCTGCTGCTGCGCTTCGTAGAGTACGACCGAACAACCTCGGAGCTCACCGGAGGGCCATACACGGGGACTGGCGACCGGCAGATCCTCGGCTACACGGTGACCGATGAGCAGGGCAACTACATCTTCCGCTTCACCCGCACCTTGGCGGAGATCGCCCAGGAGGTCTCGGACGTGCCCGCCGGCGGCTCGCTGGTCACGGAGCTCCGGCCAGACATCATCGTTCAGATCGTGGCCGGCGTCGGCCCAAGCACCGGCGTCCTCTTCGAGAGCGCCCTCTACCTGAACATCCCCAACCTGAAGCGCCTCGACCTCTGCATCCCGGAGTCCTCCATTAACCCCGGCCCCGCCTGCCAGGGCGGGCGGGCCATCCAGGCCATTGGGAACATCTTCACGCTACCAGGCGTGGGGAATACCCTTGACGCGGACGGGCGCATCACGGCCACCCATGCCTCCGGCCCCAAGATCACGCGCGGCGCCTGGGGAGGCAGGCTCGACCTGTTTGCCTGCTTCCTGGCTCACCCGGAGGTCACGCACTACACCATCCGCTACAGGCAGCCGCCGGCCGGAGCTTGGTCCTTCGTCCAGGAGGCCTATACCCACATCTACGTGCCGGCCATCGGCGACCCAGCGAGCCCCCTCCACAGGGTCGGCCCGTTCAACACGTCGCTCCACGTGGGTGGGGGCGCCGCCCAGATGGTGCCTGCCTACAAGAACATCGAGTCGGACCCCAACTGGGTGGTGACACACCGCAACCGAAAGGCACAGCTTTCGAGCTCCATCTACGCCAGCGCCCTTTACGCCAGCGCGGCCGGGACTGTCGAATTCTGGCTCGAGGGCTACGACAACGCGGGCATGAAGGTTGCGGCGGCCAACGACACCATCAAACTCTTCGTGGACAACCGTGCCATCTCCGGCGACATCGCCAGCATCTCGATGGGCGGGCTCGCGCCCGGCGAATGTGGCCTCTTCAACCTACCTTCGCCCAACGCCGCTTTGACCGTGCGCTTCAGGGTGGACCATCCGGGCGGCTTCCTGCAAAGCTACGGCCTCAGTGTGCTGCGCGGATCCGCCACGCCCGTCGCCGTCAGCGACACGACGCCGCCGGTGCAGCCCCTCAGCCTGACCTACGACGAAGGCCTCTACGGCAACTTCTTCTTCGGGACCTTCAACGCTGTTGGGCCCGACGGCAGCGGGTACGTGGTCGCCGAGCTGCAGGCGAATAGCGGGGCATGGCTGCCCGCCGGAAAGAACTTCTGCGCCTTCGACTTCGAGATCGGCGGAACGCCGCGGGTCACGGATGGCTACGGGCTGGCCTCCGGCTATCGATTGGACATGGAGCTCATCGGCATTAGCTACAGCCCGCCGCCAGGACCGTAAAGAATCATCCGAGAAAAGGCAGTAACATCGCTGCCGGCAAAACCTAGAAGGGCGCCGGATATCGGGTAGAAGGAGAGCTAAGTCGCCATTACGCGGGGGGTAACCGACCACGAGCCGAGGTTGCTGACGGCTGCTATCGGACGTCGGTTGCGAGGAGTGGGGAAACGCCATGTCACTGTTTCATATAGCGCTTCAAGAGGGGTTCAGCGGGGACGCTGTCTTGATCCGGCTCAATGGCCAAGAGGTATTCCGTAAGTCAAACGTGAGGACGAGGCTGCAGATAGGATACGCGGATTCCTTTGAAACGAATGTAGAAGAAGGCCCGGCAACGGTGGAAGTCTCCTTGCCATCTCGTCCCCTGTCTGAGTTGATGGAAGTGCAGGTATCCGGCGCCCTTTACGTTGGAGTATCAGTCACTCCTGAGGGGAGGATCAGCTACCGGGTCTCCCACGAGCCATTTGGCTACCTCTGATGTATTGCTGAACTCCCCAGCGGCACCCAAATATGAGGCGAGCCTTCCAGTTCGGAGGGATCGCAGGAGGAGCAACCATGAGCGAGCTAGAATTGACGGACCAAGATATTGAAGCCGTTCTTATATCCCCTCGGCCTTTGCCGGTAACGGTTAGCGGCCTCTACGAGTGGCGCCGAACGCTTCGGTTGCCATTACCCGCAGTGCCCGTCCCCGGCCCGCTTCCCATATCAGTCCGCCCCTTCATCCGCGAAGAGCTGCGGCTGGACGTGGACGGCCGTTATCCCCAGATGGCGGCTAGTGGCGCCATCTTCGCGTCCCTTACCACCAAAGTGAGCTGGATCGCCAATCTGACGGCCAGCGGCGCTAATTCATGGAAGGGAGACATATGGTACAAGGACGGGGATTCAGCCAGCTTCCCGTTCACAACCGTCGAGGTCCAGGTGATATCGAGTTCCTCCAGCCAGAGGAGCGCTGCGGTAACCTTCTCAGGAGGCGGCGCTGCAAGCCGAGTCCACACCCACCGCTTCAAGTCACCTTACTTCCATCCGGTGGAGCTCGAGTTCGATAGCGCTCAGGGCACGCCAGCAGTAACCAGCGTACAGACCCATGCTCATGCCAACCGCCCGGCCACCCTGCCTAACGAGGCGCTCTCCATCGAGATGGTCTATCGGCGGACCGGCTTCGACGTGAAGAAATCGGGGGGCGACGGTGCGGTACCTCTCTCACTGGCGGGCGCCAATGCCAGGTGGAGCGACATGGAGATGCACGATGCCATGCAATCCTACTGGAGCCGCTTCGCCAACAAGTCCCAGTGGTCGATGTGGGTCTTCTTCGCATCCCTCCACGAGCAGGGCACCAGCCTCGGCGGCGTCATGTTCGACGACATTGGCCCCAACCATCGCCAGGGTACGTCCATCTTCAACGACGCCTTCATCGCCAACGCTCCGGCGGGCGACGTAAGTCCCGCCGCCTGGGTGCAGCGGATGCGCTTCTGGACCGCCTGCCACGAAATGGGGCACGCCTTCAACCTGGCCCACTCCTGGCAGAAGGCGCTGGCAACGTCTTGGATCCCTCTGGCAAATGAGCCGGAGGCGCGCAGCTTCATGAACTATCCATACAATGTCGCCGGCGGCCAGACGGCCTTCTTTGCGGACTTCGAGTTCCGCTTCACGGATAGCGAGCTGCTGTTCATGCGCCATGCCCCCGAGCGTTTTGTGCAGATGGGCAACGCCGATTGGTTCGACCACCACGCCTTCCAGCAGGCCGAGGTCTCTCCCGAACCCCCGTTTAAGCTGGAGTTGCGCGTCAACCGGCCCAACGCGGTCTTTGAATTCCTGGAACCGGCTGTGCTGGAACTCAAGCTGACCAACATCTCCTCTCAGCCCCAACTGGTCCACGAGAATGCCTTATCCGCCGTGGACCAGATGACGGTGATCCTCAAGAAGCCGCGGAAGCCAGCGCGCCAGTTCGTGCCCTTCGCCCAGTACTGCCTGCTGCCTGCGGTGCGGGCTTTGATGCCGGGCGAGTCCCTCTATGACTCGCTGTTCGTCTCTGCCGGGCGGAACGGATGGGACCTGGCAGAGCCTGGCTACTATACGGTCCAGGTGGCGTTGCACCTCGCGGACCAGGACATCGTCTCACTGCCTTTGACCCTGCGCGTGGCGCCTCCTCGCCAGTACGATGAGGAGTTCCTTGCTCAAGACTTTTTCTCCGACGACGTGGGCCGCATCCTCACATTCGATGGCAGCCGCTTTCTCAGCGGCGGCAACGACACGCTTCGTGAGGTAGCGGACCGACTAAGCGACCGGAGGGTCGCCATCCATGCTCGCGTGGCTCTAGGCAATCCGCTGGCGCGCGACTACAAGCTGCTGGACCTGGGCGCGGGCAGCCGAGACCTCACCTCCGCCTACGCAGTTGGAGGGAAGATCGCCGTTGCTAAGGCGAATGAGGATGAAGCGCACAAGGATCTGCGCTCGGCTCTTATCGAGAAGAAGGACGTGGGGGTCGAGTCGCTGGGCCACATCGACTACAAATACTACGTCGACCGCTTCAGCGACTGGTTGGCGGAACGAGGCTCGACTCAGGAGGCCGTGCAGGCGCAGGAAGACCTCTACCAGGTGTTGGCAGCCCGCAAGGTGCTGGACCGTGTCTTGCAGCAGGTCAAGGAGCGACGGGAGAGCTACCAGCTCAAGAGTTGATACAAGGTCCAATCCTGAAAGGGCCGGCAAGCTTGCCGGCCCTTTCCTTTCAAACGTGTGGGAGGGACAGACACCATGAGGACATGTAATGGGCTGCCTTAGCGGCCCTCCTTGACAATTGTGGGCTATTCTGTCATCAATTACCTGGTCATCCCTCGCATGGTCAGTGTGAGCAAGGTGCCTTAGATGCCCCAACTCCGGACACAGGCCAAGCCCCCGCAGCTTCGAAGGCGACGCGCAATGCGCTCACGGGGCTGCCGTCCTGCGCCTCCCAGCTAACAGCGTAAGAA